>DBFCNY010000165.1:0-8384 GCA_048298285.1 Collinsella sp. | reverse complement strand
TTTGGCAAGCGTGACGCCAAGCATCTGGACCCCTGCGTTCAGTTTGCGATGGCGGCTTCGGACGAAGCCGTGCACGATGCGGGCTTTGATGTCGAAGGCGCCATCGATCGCGAGCGCCTGGGCGTCTACGTGGGCTCGGGCGTGGGCGGCATGACGACGCTCGTCGACAACGTCCATACGATTGCCGAACGTGGGCCCCGCCGCGCATCGCCCTATATGATCGCGATGATGATCCCCAACATGGCATCGGGCAATATCGCAATCCGCCACAAGGCAAAGGGCCCGACCCTGCCCGTGGTGACCGCGTGCGCAACCTCGGCCCATGCGGTGGGCGAGGCGTTCCGCGCCATCAAGCACGGCTATGCCGACGCGATCCTCGCGGGCGGCGCCGAGGCGGCCATTATCCCCGATGCCGTTGCGGGCTTTACGTCCTGCCGCGCATTGACCACCAACCCCGATCCCGCGACGGCCTGCCGTCCGTTCGATGCAGACCGCGACGGCTTTGTGATGGGCGAGGGCGCCTGCGTGCTCGTGCTCGAGAGCATGGAACATGCGCAGGCGCGCGGTGCGCACATTTATGCCGAGGTCGTGGGCTACGGCAACACCGATGATGCCTATCACATCACGAGTCCTGATCCCGAGGCTGCCGGCATTGCCCGCGCGATATCGCTGGCGGTGACCGAGGGCGACGTCAAGCCTTCCGAGGGTCTCTACATCAATGCCCACGGCACATCGACCAAGCTCAACGATTCGTCCGAGACGGCGGGCATTAAGCGTGCGCTCGGCGAGGACGCGGCGCGCGCCGCGCACGTCTCGTCGACTAAGTCGATGACCGGCCACATGATCGGTGCCACGGGCGCCATCGAGGTCATGGCCTGCGCCATGGCGCTCGAGCAGGGCGTGGTGCCGCCGACCATTAACTACCGCACGCCCGATCCCGCCTGCGATCTTGACTACACGCCCAATCGCGCAGTTCGCGCCGACCTTACCTGGGCGCTTTCGACCAACCTAGGCTTTGGCGGGCACAACGCCGCCATCGCGCTGCGTAGATATACGAGGAGCTAGAGCATGGATTCCAAAAGACTTGCCGAGATAGCCGATGTGATGGAGGACCGCGGCCTCACGCGCGTGCGCGTTGAGGAGCCCGATGGCACCGCGGTCGAACTCGAGCGCGCGAGCGCCGCACAGCCGGTTGCCGTGCCCATGCCCATGCCGAGCGCTATGGCCGCTCCAGTTGCAGCTCCCACAGTCGCGCCTGCCGCACCGGAGCCCGCCGCGCAGACACCTGCCGCCGCACCAGAGCCCAAGGGCACCGAGGTGACCGCTCCCATGGTCGGCGTTTTCTATGCTGCCCCGGCGCCGGGCGACGAGCCGTTTGTGCACGTGGGCTCTAAGGTCAAGGCCGGCGAGACGCTCTGCATCATCGAGGCCATGAAGGTTCTCAACGAGGTAACGGCAGAGGCAGACGGCGAGGTGCTCGAGATCTGCGTGGCCGACGGCGACCTCGTGGAGTTTGGCAGCTGCCTCATGAGGATCGGATAGGTGATATCCATGAACAAAGAAGAGCTTAAGGAACTGTTGCCGCATCGCGAACCGATGCTTTTGCTCGACGAGGCCGAGCTGGTGGGCGACGAGGCCCACGGCAAGATCACGATCACGGGCGACGAGTACTTTTTGCAGGGGCATTTTCCGGGAAACCCGGTGGTCCCCGGCGTGATTCAGTGCGAGATGCTCGCCCAAAACTGTTGCGTGCTGCTGATGGGCGATGAGGAGGCGCGCGGCGCGACGCCGTTCTACACGAGTCTGGACAAGGTGCGCTTTAAGCGTCCGGTGCGCCCGGGCGACACGGTTGATCTGGTGTGCTCCATCACGCGTGCGCGCGGGCCGTTCCGCTTTGCGACGGGTACTGCGAGCGTCAACGGTGAGGTTTGCTGCCGCGCCGATATGTCTTTTGCACTCATGCACGAAAGTTAAGGAAGGCTTCATGTTCGACAAAGTGCTCATCGCCAACCGCGGCGAAGTCGCGGTCCGTGTTATCCGCGCGTGCCGCGATATGGGCATCAAGACCGTCGCCGTCTACTCCACGGCCGATGCGGACGCGCTGCACGTGCAGCTTGCCGACGAGGCGTATTGCATCGGCGGCCCGCGTCTTGCCGAGAGCTACCTCAACGACGATGCTGTGCTCACCTGTGCCGTGAAGTCGGGAGCTAAGGCAATTCATCCCGGCTATGGCTTTTTCTCCGAGAAGGCGAGCTTCGTGCGCGACTGCGACAAGTATGGCCTGGCGTTTGTTGGTCCTTCGGCCAAGGTGATCGACAGCATGGGCGACAAGGACGCCGCACGTCGAACGGCTGCCGCGGCGGGCGTGCCCATCGTGCCGGGCTGCGATTTGCTCAAAAGTCCCGAGGAGGCAACGGCCGAGGCTGAGCGCATTGGCTGCCCCGTGCTTATTAAGGCGCGTGCGGGCGGCGGCGGTCGCGGTATTCGTAAGGTCGAGCGCGTGGAAGATGCGGCAAAGGCCTTTATTGAAGCACGCGCCGAGGGCGAGGCCGTTTTTGGCGACGGCGAGTGCTACATGGAGAAGTTCGTCGCGCCGGCGCATCACGTTGAGGTACAGATTATGGCCGATAAGCAGGGCCATGTGTTTTCGCTCGGCGAGCGCGAGTGCTCGGTGCAGCGGCGCAACCAAAAGCTAATCGAGGAGAGCCCCGCGCCGTGCCTCGACGGACACGACGACATTCGTGCTCGCATGCACAAGGCAGCGCGTGACCTGGCTCGTGCCGTCGGCTACGAAGGAGCCGGTACCATCGAGTTCCTGTATTCGGACGACGGCAATTTCTACTTTATGGAAATGAACACGCGCTTGCAGGTGGAGCATCCGGTTACGGAGTTTGTGACCGATACCGACTTGGTCAAGTGGCAGCTGCGCGTGGCAGCCGGCCAGCCTCTGCCCTTTGAGCAGGAGGACATGCCGGTCCGCAACCATGCTATGGAGTGCCGCATCAATGCCGAAACGCCAGACTTTCTGCCGTCATGCGGAACGGTCACCGCGTTGCGTGTGCCGGGTGGTCCGCGCGTGCGCTGGGATTCCGCCATGTTTGCCGGTGCGAAAGTTCCGCCGTACTACGACTCCATGCTCGGCAAGCTCATCGTGTGTGCGCCCACGCGTGACGGCGCCATTCGCAAGATGCGCTCGGCCCTGGGCGAGCTCGTGATTGAGGGCGTGAGCGAAAACAGCGAGCTTCAGCTCGACGTGCTGGCAAACGACGAGTTCTTGTCGGGCATGTATCACACCGATCTAATGGGGCATCTCTATGCTGATGAATAGAAAAGCGAAGACGGTCAACGTCCTCGAGGGACCGATGACCGAGTCGTGCGCCGAGTTTCCCGCGCGCCACGTGTTTATCAAGTGCCCGGAGTGCCGCCGCGTGATCGATGAGGCGCGCCTGCACGACAACCTCGAGGTCTGCCCTCGTTGCGGCAAACACTTTCGCGTGAGCGGGCGCGACCGCATGCACATGACGATTGACGAGGGCACGTTTGAGGAATGGGATGCCAGTCTGGCGCCGGAGGACTTCCTTTCGTTTCCCGGCTATGCCGACAAGCTCAAGAGCGTGAGCGAACGTTCGGGCGAGCGCGATGCCGTTGTGTGCGGCAAGGGCAAAATCTGCGGTTGCGATACGGCGCTCTTCTTTATGGACGCCAACTTTATGATGGGCTCGATGGGCTCCGTGGTGGGCGAGAAGATCTGTCGCGCATTTGAGCGTGCGACCGAGCTGGGATTGCCAGTTGTCGGCTTTACCGTTTCGGGCGGTGCTCGCATGCAAGAGGGCGTGACATCGCTTATGCAGATGGCCAAGATTTCTGCGGCGGTTAGGCGCCACAGCGAGGCGGGCGGCCTGTATATCACGGTGCTCACCGACCCCACGACCGGAGGCGTAACCGCGAGCTTTGCCATGGAGGGCGACATTATCCTGGCCGAGCCCGATGCCCTGACGGCATTTGCCGGCCCGCGCGTGATCGAGCAGAACATGCACAAGCGACTGCCCAAGGGATTCCAGCGCTCCGAGTTTTTGATGGAGCACGGCTTTTGCGATGCCGTTGTTCCGCGTGGCGAGATTGCGCTCACGGTAGGCGAGCTGCTGGCGCTGCACGAAGGGCACGCGCCCGGCCTGGGGGCACCGCATGAAATCGTGCATACGGGTCGCCGCGGCAAAAAGCTGGGACACTTGTTTAAGCGCTCGGCGCCACCAAAAACCGCGCTCGAGATTGTCAAGCAGACCCGCTCGGCAGATCGTGCCACGGCGGGCGAGATGATCTCGCTGGGCTTGGACGGATTTGTGGAGCTGCATGGCGACCGTTACTTTGGTGATGACGCCGCCGTGGTGGGTGGCATTGGCTGGAAAGACGGACGTCCTGTGACGGTTATCGCCATCGAGCGCGGCACCACGACCAAAGAGCGCATGCGTCGCAACTTTGGTATGGCACATCCCGAGGGCTACCGCAAAGCGCGTCGCCTTATGCGCCAGGCCGAAAAGTTTGGTCGACCGGTTCTGTGCCTGGTCGATACTTCGGGCGCGTTTTGCGGCATCGGTGCCGAGGAGCGCGGCCAGGGCGAGGCGATTGCCCGGAATCTCATGGAGATGAGCGGCCTTAAGACGCCGATTGTCTCGGTGGTAACAGGCGAGGGCGGCTCTGGTGGCGCGCTGGCGCTGTCCGTGGCCGACCGCATCCTGATGCTCTCGAGCTCGGCCTATTCGGTCGTGAGCCCCGAGGCCTGTGCGTCGATTCTGTGGAAGGATACCGAGCGCGCGAATGAGGCCGCCGAGGCGCTTAAGCTCACGGCCCCCGATTTGTTGGCGCTCGGCATCATCGACGGCATTGTTGATGATAGGGGCCTGTCGCATGAGGAGATCGCCGGTGCCGTCATGTCCTCGGCATTTGATGCCTTCGATACGCTTGGGCGGCTCGACGACGCGACCCTCACAAACCTCCGCTACGAAAAGTACCGCGCAATCGGTCAGTACCGTACGATGTGATAAAGGGACAGCCCACATGTCACATTGGGAAAGGCGTTCCATGCCACAAGTTTCTAACACCTCGTTTACAACGACGGTTTCATCAAACGCCATGGCCGTGGTGGACTATCTGTCCAAAAGCATGATGTCGGCGCTGCCGTTTATTGTCTGCGCGGCGTTGTTCCGCACCGTCGCCGTCATTATGGGCGAAGGCATGCTGGGCCTGTGGTCTGCCGATTCCGAAATCTATCGCCTGTTCTACAGTTGGCTCTATAACGCCGGCTACTACTTTTTGCCCGTTTATCTTGGTTGGGCGGCCGCCCGCCAGCTCGGTTGCTCGGAGCAGCTGGGCATGATGCTGGGCGGCGTATTGATTGCGCCCGATCTGCTTAAACTCGTCGATGCCGCATCGACGACGGGGGCATCGATGACTTCCGTGTATGGTCTGCTTCCCGCGCCGGTCAACGATTACACGACGACTGTTATTCCGGTTCTCATCTCGGTGCCCGTGCTATGGCGAGTGGAGTGTTTCTTTAAGCGCGTTATCCCTAAGGCCGTGGCGTTTTCGTTTGTTCCGTTTACAACCATGCTTGTCATGGTTCCGGTTTCGCTGTGTATCACGGCGCCGGCGGGCAGCTATCTGGGCATGCTGTTGGGCCAGCTTATGTTTATGCTTGGCAATTCCGGTGGCATCGTGTCGCTGCTCACGCTCATGGGGCTTGCCGCGGGTTGGGAGTTTCTTAAGATTGCAGGCGTCAGCAACGTTGTCCTATCGCTTGCCTATGCTCAGTTTATGAGTGTGGGAACGGATTCGTGCATCCTGATCGCCGCGACGATGGCAACGTTCGCCGTTTGGGGCATGCCCTTTGGCGCGTCGCTTCGCGTTGCGGATAAGGACGAGAAGGCGCTCATGCTGGGCTATTCAATCTCGGGTGTTCTTGGCGGCGTAAGCGAGCCGGCGCTGTACGGTTGCGGCTTTAAATATGGCAGGTGCCTCACATGCATGGCCATTGGCGGCGCCGTCGGAGGCCTTGTTGCGGCCGTGGGCCACGTTACGGCCTATACCATCGGCATGACGAATGTCCTCATGGTCATTGGCTTTGCCACGGGCGGCATCTCGAACCTGCTGTGGTGCTGCGCTGCCGGCGGTGTGGCATTTGCGGTGTCTGCGGCGCTGAGCTACTGCTTTGGTGTGGTGCCGACGAAGGGGCAGGCGGCAGAAGACGAAGCCGATTTGTCCGAAACAGTGGCGAGCGCTGCTGAAGCAAGCGCATAAATCGATCGACAAAGGGACAGTCCTGCATGTCACATTCCAAGGTCGTGGCCCATGTGGGTTGCGGCCTTTTTGTATCTGGGGGACAAAGTGGCTACACTACAATCCGTTTGAGCAATAGATATATAGATAGCATCGTGGGGGCGGATGTAGATGGTTGAGTGGATTGTTAAGCGTGCGCAGGGCGACCGTGCGCGCGTGGGCACGTTGACGGGCGTGGTGTGTATTCTCGCCAATGTGGCACTATGCGCTGCAAAGGGCGCAATTGGCGTGCTGTCGGGATCGGTTTCGATCGTGGCGGATGCCATGAACAACCTGTCCGATGCCAGCTCGAATATCGTGAGCGTGCTGGGCTTTAAGCTGGCGAGCAAGCCGGCCGACCCCGAGCATCCTTACGGCCACGGTCGCTATGAGTATCTCTCGGGTCTGGTCGTGGCGGCGCTCGTGCTGCTGATTGGCGTTGAGCTGGTGAAGTCCTCGGTCGAGCGCGTCATCCACCCCGAACCTGTCGAGTTCTCGCTTGCCCTGGTGGCAGTTCTAGTGCTTTCGATGGTCGTAAAGCTCTGGATGGCGGCCCTCAACCAAAAGCTCGGCGATCGCATTGAGTCCGAGACGCTGCATGCGACCGCGCAGGATTCCAAGAACGATGTCCTTGCTACGGGCGCCGTGCTGGCGTGCGCAATTGTTTCGCAGGTGACGCACATCAATCTTGATGCATGGGTCGGCCTTGCCGTTGGCGCTTATATTGGCTGGAGCGGCTTTGAACTCATCCAGGATACGGTGAGCCCGCTTTTGGGCCAGTCACCCGATCCTAAGCTGGTCAAGCACATTCGAGACAAGATCATGAGCTATCCCGGCGTTTTGGGCGTTCACGATTTGATGGTTCACGACTACGGCCCGGGCAGGAAGTTTGCAAGTGCGCACGCCGAGATGGCGGCCGAAGCCAGCCCGCTGGAAAGCCACGACACGCTCGATAACATCGAGCAGTCGTTTAGGGACGAAGACGGCATGATCGTCACGCTTCACTACGATCCCATCGTGACCGATGACCCCAAGGTGGCGAGCATGCGCTTGCGCATTCACGCCATGGCTCAGGAGATCGATAACCGCCTCTCGATTCATGACCTACGCTGTGTGCCGGGTCCTACGCACACCAACGTGATCTTTGACTGCGTGCGTCCCTCGGATCTGCAGATGAGTGCCGAAGACTTAAAGCACGCGCTGGCACAACGGGTCGAATCGGAATATCCCAAGTCGATTGCCAAGATTACGATCGACGAAGACTACGTAGGCCATACCCACGAGTAAGGCCACGCCGATAAAGCAACTGATGCAGAAGGGGAGAGCATGAAGAAACTGTATCTACTCCGCCACGGTCAGACGGAGTTCAACGTCAAAAAGCTGGTCCAGGGTCGCTGCGATTCACCGCTCACCGACTTAGGCCGTCAGCAAGCCGGGATGGCAGCCGCATGGCTCAAAGCCCACGGCGTCGTCCCCGATAAAGTGGTCTCCTCCCCTTTGGGCCGAGCCATGGCCACGGCAAGCCTCGTCGCAACCGAGCTTCTCGGCGCAGACGCTGACGTTGAGCCCTGCGAAGGCATTATCGAGCGCTGCTACGGCACCTTCGAAGAGGGCCCGCACGACGCGCTACCCACCGACGTCTGGGATCCAGGCGAGGACTTAATCCCATTCGGAGGAGAAGGAAGCCAGGCGCTGCAAGAGCGCATGGTAGACACCCTCACCAATATCATGGACGCCGATGGTATCGAAACCCTTCTAGCAGTAAGCCACGGCAGCGCCAGCCGCCAATTTATCAAGGCCGCAGCCCCAGAGGGCTTCGAGCTCCCAACAAAACTCCCCAACTGCGCCATCATGATCTTCGATTTCGATGAGGCAAAGCCACAAGCAGAAGGCGAGCCAATGCAATGCAAGTTCACCCTCCAGCAAATAGTGGACCCCCAACAAAGTCATTAGCCTGAGCGAGCAAGGTTTAGCAGGCATCAACGTGGCGTTCCCAGTGTGCGGCGGAGGGGACGGGCCTGAGACATATTAAGGTTGTCGCGAGGTCCGCACGAACAGGAGAGCACTTAATG
>DBFCNY010000164.1:0-3212 GCA_048298285.1 Collinsella sp. | reverse complement strand
ACCTCGCCGCGGTTAAAGGGGAACCTCCTCGTCAGAAGGAGCAGCCGTCTCTTTTTTTTATCAGCAGTAATCGCCACAAATACTAATCCCTCTTGAATAGGTCGCGGGTATACACCTTGCCGGCAACATCGGCCAGATCGTCGCTCCACCGGTTGGCAATGATCACGTCGCACTCGGCCTTGAACTTCTCAAGGTCATGCGTCACCTCGGAACCGAAGAATTCCGGCGCGTCCAGCGTTGGCTCGTAGACAACGACCGGCACTCCCTTGGCCTTCACGCGCTTCATAACGCCCTGGATGGAACTGGCGCGGAAATTGTCGGAGTTCGACTTCATGGTCAGGCGGTACACGCCCGCCACGGGCTTCTCCTTGCCTTCGTATACCTTGTCCCACAGCAGTTGCAGTACCTCGTCTGCAATGTAGTCCTTGCGAGTGCGGTTGGCATCGACGATGGCCTCGATAAGGTTCTGAGGCACGTCCTTATAGTTGGCCAGCAACTGCTTGGTGTCCTTGGGCAGGCAGTAGCCGCCGTAGCCGAAGGAGGGGTTGTTGTAGTGGGAGCCAATGCGGGGCTCTAGGCACACGCCATCGATGACGTCCTTGGTGTTGAGTCCCCTCATCTCGCAGTAAGTGTCCAGCTCATTGAAGTACGCCACGCGAAGTGCCAGGTAGGTGTTGGCGAACAGCTTCACGGCCTCCGCCTCGGTGGTACCAAGAACGAGCTGCGGGATGCCCGTCGTGCCATCAGGGTTGGTGCGCTCAAGCTCGGCGGGGCCGACGCCTTGGGCGAGCAGCCCAGCAAACGTCTTTGCGGCCTTCACAGCTTCCTCGTCGTCCTTGGGCGCGCCCACAACGATGCGGCTAGGGTGCAAATTATCGTAGAGCGCCTTGCTCTCTCGAAGGAACTCGGGGCTGAAGATGATGCGGCTGTCGCCAAGCGTCTCGCGAAGCGACGAAGTGTAACCCACAGGGATGGTCGACTTGATGACAATCCAGGCCGTCGGGTTCACCGAGCGGATTGCCGAAATTGCGGCTTCAACAGACGAGGTGTCGAAAAAGTTGCGGTCCGAGTCGTAGTTCGTTGGCGTGGCCACGATGGCGAAATCCGCGCCTGTATAGGCCTCGGCGACGTCCACGGTTGCATGCAGGTCGAGCTTCCTCGTGCCCGCCTTAGCCTCGGCCAGGAAGAGCTCAATCTCGTCGTCCTGGATGGGCGACTGAAAAGCGTTAATCTTCTCTACCTTCTCGGAGACGATGTCGAGCGCGCGCACCTCGTTGTGCTGCGAGAGCAGAACGGCCAACGAGAGCCCCACATAGCCGGTGCCGGCGACTGCTATCTTCATTTTTTCGGACATATCATTCAACCTTTCGTTAAGAGCAGGCACACATATGAAATAGTTAGGATTTCGCCTTGCCGAAGAACTTCAGCGCCTCAGAGACGCAGGCGGCGGGCGATGAGGCACTGGCCTTTAAGGCGTAAATCACAGCCTGGCCTGGCTGGTTGCTGCGCTTCATAGCGAAGGCGAGCACGGCGTTGTGGCGAAATTCGATGTAGCGCACATCCTTCTTGCTGAGGCGCGGGTAGTAGCCGCGCACCACCTCGTGCCTTGCGACCTCGCCGTTTACCTTGTTCTTGCCAAGCGAGAGCCTCTCGCCGGAATGGAGGTACTGCCTCACGTGCACCTCGGGCATGTAGCCCATGTGGGCGCCAGCCTCTATGCAGCGCAGCATCAGCCACCAGTCTTGGCCGGTCGCCACCTCGCCGAAACCCTCAGTGCGGTCGAACAGGTCGCGCCTGAGCATATAGATGGCCGTTGGGCTTATCGGCGTTAGGAGGTGCGCGCGCAGCAGACCCTCGGTGGAGAAGTCCTCGCAATGGTCGAGCCTGCGGTGCTCCACAAGCCGGCCACGTTCGTCATACCACGAGACATCCTGCCAGCTCATGTCGAGTGAGTTTTCCTGCATGAAGGCGACCTGGGTGGACACCTTGTCAGGCAGGAACTCGTCGTCATCGTCGAGGAACGTGAGGTACTCGCCTGTCGCCTGGCGGCAGGCGTAGTTGCGCGCCGCCCCGCCGCCGGTCTGGCCGGAGGTGTGCAGCAGCCTAAAGTGTGGAAGGCTCGCGGCATAGGGGGCGACCGCCGCGTCAGTCTCGGCGCTTTCCGGCCACTCCGGCCGATTGTCGCTCACTACAATCAGTTCGATGTTCTCCGCGCCGTAGTCCTGCGCGGCGATTGAGTCCAGGGCCACGCGAATCCTGTCAGAGCGCTTGTAGGTCGGCACCACGATCGAGACGAGGGGTTTGTCAGCACTCATGCGCTACCTCCCCGTCTTCTTCTTGCCGAACATGACGCCAAAGGTCTTGAAGAAGACCTTCCAGTCTGCCTTGAGGCTGGCACCCTTCGCGTAGGCAAGCTCGAACTCCTGGCGCAGGCCGTTCTCGAAGGTCGCGAGGTTGCGCGGGCCCGACTGCCAGGCACCGGTAATGCCCTGCGGGACGGCAAGCACCTGCACCTGTTGCTCGTGCGTAAAGTTCCCGAGCTCCTCGTAGGTGATGGCGCGAGGGCCGATGACGGAGAGCTGGCCCGCGAGCACGTTGAAGAACTGGGGCAGCTCGTCCAGGGAAGTCTTGCGCAGGACGCGGCCTAGCTTGGTGATGCGGGGATCGTTTGTGACCTTCCGCTCGCGGTGCCACTCCTCGATCTGCTCGGGGCTGAGGTACTTCTCCACGTCGTTGGCGTCGGCGACCATGGAGCGGAACTTGAGCACACGGATGGGGCGACCGAAGCGCCCCGCGCGCTCGTGAGCGTAGATGGGTGCGCCCTTGGTATCGGCCGCAATGAACGCACAGAGCACCGCGCCAGGGATGAGCCCCACGACGCAGACGCACGCGCTGAACGCGATGTCGAAGGTGCGCTTGACGAAGCGGTAGCCAAGCGACCTCGTGTCGAGCGCGCGGGACTCTGCGGCAAACTCGGGCGAGCCTGGGAGGCTCATCGTGCCCGTGCTTGCAGCGGAGCCGGCACCGGCGCCCGCCGCGCTCTCGCGCCGGTCCATGGCCTGAGCAATGAGCGCCGCGCCCACGGGCGCATTATCCTCTGTTACTTCTTTAGCAGTCACAATAAAAATTTCGTTCCTGTCCCCAGGAACCCCCCCCCAATCCACAAATTCAAAAACCAAATAAATTGCCGGCGTAACGTCTTCCTTACGTTT
>DBFCNY010000163.1:0-7995 GCA_048298285.1 Collinsella sp. | reverse complement strand
TCGGGACGCAGGCCCGGAACCTCCTTGGGGTACACGCGAAGCGAATCAAGGAAGTTATCGAGAACAAACAGCTCGCCATCGATAAAGCGCCAGTCAATACGCTTGCGATTAATCAGGTCGTCAAACTGCTCTTCGGTAAACTCTGGCCACTCCTCGCGAATCATCGCAATAGCCTGGTCGCGCGACACCGAAAAATGAAGCGACGTCTCGAGCATGCGATACCGCTCGGCACGAACACAAGCAGCCAGCGAAGGCTCAGGGTTCTGCTCCAGAAGGCGATCGCAGGCAGCAACAGCCTGCGTCAAATACCCGGCATCCTTAAGTCGAAGAATCTCGGGCGGCAGACCAATATCGAGATGACGAAAATCATCACAACAAACATCAACAGAGCAACCAACTGGACCCTCGTCAATAACCTTCCCATCCGAAGGCAGTACGTTAATAACAGCCATACCAAAACTCCAAGTCACTAGAACGCTTGAAGCCCATTGTAGCGAGATAAAAAGAAAGCCCCAACAAGGGAGCCATCAACACCGCTGAACGGTAGTCAAATAAATAATTCAGACTCGTAACCCTGCGGCGTTAAACGAAGGAAGCCCCGTCCCCCGGAGCTGTTTTCTTGGCGCGACTTCTGGCAAAGCCAGGTGAGCGCAAAGGAAACAGTGTAGGGGGACGGGGCTTCCGGCGGGAAGTTTAGCGACGCTTACGCCTTGTTGACGGAACCAAACTCCTCCATGAGCTCCTTGGTGCGGGCAACGATGTTGTCGCGACCAGGCTTGAGGAGCTTGCGGGGGTCAAAGCCCTTGCCCTGCTGATCCTTGCCAGCCTCGATGTACTCGCGAACGCCCTTGGCGAAGACGAGCTGCAGGTCGGTGTTGACGTTGATCTTGGAGATACCCAGGGAGATGGCCTTCTTGATCTGATCCTCGGGGATGCCGGTGCCACCGTGCAGGACGAGGGGCAGGTCGCCGGTCTGAGCCTTGATCTCGCCCAGGCGCTCGAAGGAAAGGCCAGCCCAGTCAGCAGGGTACACGCCGTGGATGTTGCCGATACCGCATGCGAGGAAGTCGACGCCCAGGTCAGCAATCTGCTTGCACTCAGCAGGATCAGCGAGCTCGCCGCTGGAGGTCACGCCGTCCTCGGTGCCGCCGATGCCGCCGACCTCGGCCTCGATGGACATGCCCTTGGAGTGGGCAAGCTCAACGAGCTCCTTGGTGCGGTCGAGGTTAAGCTGGAAGGTCTCCTCGTGAGAGCCGTCATACATGATGGACGTGAAGCCGGCCTCGATGCACTTGAAGCAGTCCTCGTAAGAACCGTGATCGAGGTGAAGGGCGACGGGAACGGTAACGCCCGTGGCCTCGACGGCAGCCTTGACCATGTCGGCGCAGACCTTGAAACCGCCCATCCACTTAGCGGCACCAGCGGTGCACTGAAGGATCAGCGGAGACTTGGCCTCCTCGGCGGCCTGGAGAATAGCCAGGGTCCACTCGAGGTTGTTGGTGTTGAAGGCACCGAGACCGTACTTGCCGGCCTCGGCCTTCTTGAGCATGTCTGCTGCGTTGACGAGCATAAAAGAAACCTCCTGTAAGGTTGCTCCGATAACGCCTGAGATTTTACCACGACATACCCGAGCATAAACGTTCGTTTGTTCACGAATACCATCCGATTGGACAAATTTTGACCGTTTGCCCCACAGAATCGACCCACTGGGGAAAATAGCTTGACGATTGAGCGGTCTTCGTGGTTCGGAAGACGGCTTCGAGCCTACATCTGCATAAACGGGTTCTGCATAAGTTCGCGCGCCATCGTGGTCGAATCGCCATGGCCCGTCAAGCAAACGGTATCGGGCGGAAGCATCTTGGCAAGTTTGGAGAGCGAGCGCATGATCGCCGCCTCGTCACCGCCGGAAAGATCGGTACGACCGTGGCTGCCCGGGAAAAGCGTGTCGCCCACAAAGGCGATGTTCCCCTGCTCGGTCGCGGCGAACAGGACGATGCCGCCCGGCGTATGCCCCGGCGTCTCGATCACCTGCAGGCAGACGTCGCCCACCTCGATTGTATCGCCCTCGGCAAGCAAACGCGTCGGCTCACCCGGATCGGGTGTCTCGATACCCCACATGGCGCGCTGCTCCTCGATATTTGCGCGAGGTACCGTCACGTCCTTAGCGCACAACTCATATAGCGCGCTGTCGCCAACGACAGCTCGAACCCCGGCAACCCCGCCAACATGGTCGGCATGACCGTGCGTGCAGACAGAGCCGAGTACGCGCACCTCGGGATGCGCGGTGCGGATATGCTCCACAAGACGCTCGCCCTCCCACGCCGGATCGACGATTAAGCACTCGTCATTCGAAATCACGGCGTAGCTGTTAGTCTGAATCGGGCCGTTGACGAGCGCCTCAATCGAAGCCGCGCCTCGGGGTGTCAGGTCCAAAGTCATATCGTCCATGCGCATACCCTCCTTCTAAAATACGTTCGAGGCACCAAACGATGCCTCGAACGTAACCAATATCTATGATGCTGAGAGGCTCTCGCACCTACACACGGCGCTTGAGTTGCGCTCCGCCCTCGCCGGGCATAAGACGGCGAGCGTCGTAGACCGAATCGACACTGCTGATGGAAGCCAGCAGCGGATCCAGGCCGCTCGCATCCGAAATTTCGACCATAAAGCGCAGGGTCGCAATACCCTCGCGGTTGGTCGACGTGGCGGCAGAAAGGATATTGCCGCCTGCATCGCCAATGGCAATGGTGACGTCCTTGAGCAGACCCATGCGGTCCAGGCACTCGACCACGATCTCGACCTGGAAGAGGGTGTCGGCAGCGCCGTCCCACTCCACATCGATCATGCGCTCGGGATGTTCCATAAGACCCTTGACGTTAGGGCAGTTGGCGCGATGCACCGAAACGCCACGACCGCGCGTGATGAAGCCGACGATGTCGTCGCCCGTCACGGGGTTGCAGCAATGAGCCAGACGGACCAGCAGGCCGCTGTTGCTCTCGCCCTTGACGATAATGCCGTTACTGGCGCTCTTGCCGCGCTTTTGCGGCTTGCGGTTGGAGCCGCGAGCGGGCTGCTTCACGACCTCGGCGATAGCCTCGGCCTTGGTGAGCTGTTCCTCGGGCTTGGGGTCCAAGATTTGCTCGACCTTATTGCCCACAGCGCGCGGGGCAACCTTGCCGGCGCCGACGGCGGCAAACAGGTCCTCGATCTGCTTGAAGTTAAACTGCTCCGCCACGGCGTTGAGCGCACGCGCGGAGCGCGGCGTGGAGATGCCATACCCGCGCTTGCGCAGGTCCTTGGCCAGCATATCGCGGCCAGCAGCAGCGTCGTCGTCCTTGGTCGCAGCGGCAAAATAGCGGCGGATCTTGGACTTAGCCGAAGGCGTCTTGACGATCTTGAGCCAATCACGCGACGGCTTGGAACTCTTGTTCGTCAGGATCTCGACACGGTCGCCCGTCTTGATCTCGTGCGTGAGCGGAGCCACCGCACCGTTGATTTTGGCGCCGACGCAATGGTTTCCCACCTCGGTGTGAACGGCATAGGCAAAGTCGAGCGGCGTGGATCCGGCACGAAGCGCCATGACCTCGCCCTTGGGCGTAAAGACGAAGATCTCCTGATCGAAGAGGTCAACCTTCAGCGAATGCAGGTATTCTTTGGCGTCGGTAATCTCATCAGACGCAGCCCAATCGAGTGAGTGCTTAAGCCAGTTAATCTGGTCGTCCAGACGCTGGGCATCATTGGTCTTAGACGCAGACGATCCGCCCGACTTCTTATATAGCCAGTGGGCGGCAATGCCGTACTCGGCCTGCTCATGCATCTCGTAGGTTCGAATCTGAATCTCGAGTGGGCGGGCCGTGGGGCCGATAACCGTCGTATGGAGCGACTGGTAGTTATTGACCTTGGGCATGGCGATATAGTCTTTAAAGCGACCGGGCATGGGGTGCCACAGCGTATGCACCGCGCCGAGCGTGGAGTAGCAATCGCGCACCGAATGCGTGATGACGCGCAGTGCCACCAGGTCGTAGATCTCGGAGAATTCCTTGCCCTTGCGCTTCATCTTTTGGTAGATGGACCAATAGTGCTTGGAACGGCCGTTGATCTGGAAGCCTTCCAGGCCAATGCGGTTGAGCTCGTCGGTGAGTGTCTTGATGGTCTCAGCCAGATAGCGCTCACGGACCTCGCGCGACTCCGCCACCATGCGCGCGATGCGCTGGTAGGCATCGGGCTCCAGGTAGAAGAAGGACAGGTCCTCGAGCTCCCATTTGATTGAGCTCATGCCCAAGCGGTCGGCCAGAGGCGCGTACACGTCCATGGTCTCGCGCGCCTTAAACAGGCGGCGGTCCTCACGCAGAGCGGCAAGTGTGCGCATGTTATGCAGACGGTCGGCGAGCTTGACGATAATGACGCGGATGTCCTTGGACATGGCGAGGAACATCTTGCGCAGCGTGAGCGCCTGCTTCTCGTCCATGCTGTCGACTTCGATATTGGTGAGCTTGGTCACGCCATCGACGAGCTCGGCCACCGTATCGCCGAACAGGCCGGAAACATCGGCGAGCGAGGTCTCGGTATCCTCGACGGTATCGTGCAGCAGCGCGGCGCACACCACATCGCAGTCCATCTTGAGATCGGCCAAAATGATGGCAACCTCGACGGGATGGTTAATGTACATCTCGCCCGAGCGGCGCTTTTGGTTGCAGTGCTTCTCGGCGGCAAAGCAGTAGGCCTGCTCAACCTTAGAAAAGTCGTCCTCATTCATATATTTGAGGCACAGGCGCTCCAGCTTGTCGTAGCTGTCCGCCATAATCTCGGGCGGCAGCTCATCGGCATGCTTATAGTGCTCCATCTCCGAAAAAGGCTGGAGGGTGGAATCATGGGCGGTACGGGCTGCGGCATCCATCGAGGTCCCCTTCCCCTAGGCCCGCGGTACGATCGGGCGGTTAACTTTGGCTAGCATATCAGAAGCGCACGAATCGAGCGCCCAACTCCGGAAAGCCGAGAACTCCATGCGCGAGCGCAAGCCCTCCAAATAGCGAATTGACCTGCTCAATTGCACGCGGCCGGGGTTTTCGGCCATCGCGATGCGACGGGTGTCGTCAAACCCCGAAATGCGACAAAAACCAAGCTCTTCGAAGATTCCCAAGCCGCTTTCCACCGAGCGCTCGTCGACCGGCGTGCGAGCATCGATGGCAAGGCACATCTGCGCGATGTCGATATCGCTCGCGCTAAAGGAATCGTCCCCGGTCTTGCCGCGGTTGGAGCGCCACATGGTCTGCAGCGCGCGATAGAGCGTGACGAGCTCGTCGCGCTCGGGCGCATAGCAGTCGAGCAGGCGCTCGTTAATACGGGCGTCACGCGACGAATAGAGTAGATGGATCACGGCGGGTTGGCCATCGCGACCGGCGCGGCCGCTCATCTGGTTAAACTCAATGCCGCCAAACGGCATGTGATAGAGCACGACATGGCGAATATCGGGAAGGTTGACGCCCTCGCCAAAGGCGGATGTCGAGACGATGCAGCTGAGGCTGCCGTCTCGAAACGCCTCCTCTACGCGATGGCGGTCGGTGCGCGTAAGGCCAGCGTTATAGAACGCGATACGGGTCGCACAGTCGGGGACGCGTTTGCGTAGTGTCTTGGCGAGCGCCACGGACTGGTCGCGCGAATTGACGTAAATGACGGTCTTCTCCCCCGTCGCCACGATCGACACCAAACGGTTCTCGCGGCTCGCAAGATCTCGGTCGTCCTCGAGCTGCAGGTTCTCGCGCACCGTCTCGTCGACCACCGTGTGAGTGATCGGAAGCGTGCGGGCAAGCTCGGCCACGACCGGAGCCGTCGCGGTGGCCGTCGCGGCCATAACGACCGGGTCGCCCAGGGCTTTGAGGATATCGGGCATGTCGAGATAGGCGCTGCGGTCGCCGCCCTTGGCAAGGCCAGCGTGGTGCGCCTCATCGATAACGACAAAACCGATGCGCCCCGAACGCGCAAAGCGGTCGCGGTGAATGGACAGGAACTCGGGCGTCGTGAGCACGATGCCGGTACGGCCCGAAGCCAAGCCGGCAAACACGTCATCGCGCGCCGCCTCCACGGTCTCGCCGGTCAACACGCCGACGCCAATGCCGAGCGCGGCCATCGTCGACGAGAGGTGATAGGCCTGGTCGGCAACGAGCGCGCGCAGCGGATAGACAAAGATGCTCGCACGCCCGCGAAGAACCGCCTCGCGCGCGGCATGCACATGGAAGATGAGCGACTTGCCGCGCCCCGTTCCCATAACGGCCAGAACACTTTGGTGATCGGCCAGGGCATCGAGCGCCTCGACCTGCGCGCGGTGCGGCTGGTTCGAGCCTATAAAGCTATGGATAAGCGAGCGCGTCAGCTCGGTATAAGAAAGCTGGGCGAGTGTCTCGCGCTTACGCGACTCCAGGCGCAGGCCGGAATCCGCCGGCTGCACGCCACGACGAAGCTCGCATGCCGGATCGTCGACGCTGGGCAGCGTGGTATCGCGGACCAGAACATCCTTGATCATGAGCTTGGGCTTCACACGCCCCTGCCAATGCTCGGCAACGGCCTCGAACACCAAGTCGACGGCGCTGTCGCAGTTGATGAGCTTATCGATTTGCGGCACGCGGAACATAATGGCCGGCACGCTTGCGGCGCCATCGGTCGCCACAAAGCGCATGTGCTCGCCGGTTTTGCCCACCACGGCGCGATCGCACATCGTCACGCCCTCGGCGGCCAGCAGCGGCACCTTGTTGCCCTGGCCAAACGGCTCAAGACGGGAAATCTGCTCTATAGTCTCGATATTCAGCTCGGAAAGGTCGACCGTGGCGGCAACCTCGTCGATGTCTTCAAAGTCCTCGGCGGGAATCTCCGATAGCACGGCGGAAAGGCGACGACGGAATTCATCGAGCTTGGATGCCTCGATGGTCACACCCACCGCACCGGCATGTCCGCCGCGACGAATCAGCAGGTCGGAACAGCGCTCGACGGCGTCAAACAGGTTAACTTTGCCCACCGAGCGACCAGAGCCGCGCGCGATACCGTCCTCGATCGAGAACAGCAGCGCCGGCACGTGATAGCGGTTGGTCAGACGGCTTGCCACGATGCCCTTGACGCCCTCGTGCCAGCCTTCGCCGCCCACAACGATCGCGCGCCCGCCGTCATAGGTCTCCTCGACCTTTGCCATGGCATCGCGCGTGAGCTCCGCCTCGATCTCACGGCGCTGGCGGTTGATTTCCTCGAGCTCAGCCGCCAGCGCGCTTGCTTCGATGGGATTGCGGGCAAGCAGCAGGTCGAGCGCCAGCTTGGGATCGGCCATGCGGCCGGCAGCGTTTAAGCGGGGAATGAGCGAGAATGACAGGCCATCCGCCGTAATGCTCGAAAGGTCCGCCTTGGCAAGCGCGGCAAGCGCGATATAGCCGGGGCGAGCGGTTACGCGCATCTGCTGGATGCCCTCGGCAACCAGCGCGCGGTTCTCGGGCGTGAGCGGCATCATGTCGGACACGGTGCCCAGCGCCGCGACCTCGATTAGCGAACGCCAATACGACGGCTTGCCCAGGCGCTCACCCAGGACTTGCACCAGCTTGAGCGCCACACCAGCACCGGCAAGCTCGCGCGAGGGGCCCTCGTCCTCGAGCTTGGGGTCGGTCAGGGGCACACCCTGCGGCACCTGGTCGGAGGGCTCGTGATGGTCCGTGACCACCAAATCGATCCCCAGGTCCTCCAAATAGGAAACCTCTTCCTTGGCGGCAATGCCGTTATCGACGGTCACGATCAGCTGGGGGCGAGCGAGCTCGTTAACGCGGTCGAGTGCCGCGCGCGAAAGACCGTAGCCCTCATCAAAGCGATGCGGAATAAACGGCGTGACATCGGCGCCAAACGTGCGCAGCGCCTCGGTCAACAGGCAGGTCGACGTAATACCGTCAACGTCAAAATCGCCAAAGACTGCAATGTGCTCGTGGTTGCGAATAGCACGCTCGACGCGGTCGGCAACGACCGACA
>DBFCNY010000162.1:0-2972 GCA_048298285.1 Collinsella sp. | reverse complement strand
GCTCTCATACTCGTCCAGGTCTACGAAGAAACGCCTTGCGAACGCATTGGCCTCTTCGTCCTTATGCTCTTCGCTTGCAAGTTCTTCCATCGACACGATTTGCTGCTTGGGGTCGTAATGAAACAAGAGGTGTGCAAGCTCATGCACGACCGTAAACCAGACATGATCATGAGTCTTGTATCGCTTGCTGATGAAAATAGCAGGATGACCCAAGTAGGTTGTCAACACGCCACGTACTTTAGCGTTCGAGATAGCTTCATGCTCAACTAGGTAAACTCCACACCTGTTCAGAAGCTTGCGCGCGCTCTTGATAGAACCGTTTACATCTGGATTCAGGGCAATCTTCTTCAAACGACCAAGCGACGACTCAAGCAGCTCTCTAGAGTATTGAGTATCGCTTAAATCCTTATTCTGAGTCTCAATCTCCTCTTTGCAGAGCCCGAGCCAAACGGCAACAGCCTCCGAATTGCCACCATCCTGCATGAACTCCATCCCGCCGGGAATTGCAGTCATGTAGCGGTCAAAATCCGAAACGCCCAGAATCTTCAGCATAGCCGCAGCTTGCTCAACCAAAGACATGCTCGTTCGCGGAAAGACCTCCTTGAAATGAAACCTCTTGGCGATCTCCTTAAGGTCAAGCTCCTCCAGATGCGCCTCCTCGCGTTCGCGGGCAAGGTACTCCTGATACTTGACCTCATAGTTAAGCCAAAAACTCGCGGGAACGTCGGGCATGACCTTCTCAAGCTTCAGCGCCATGTCCTCGGTAAGCCTGGTCTTCCCGTTCAGAAGCTGGGAGAGGTGGCGCTCGCTCACGCCGGTACGCTTCGAAACTTCCTTTTGGGTCAAACCGCGCGCATCAAGGTATTCCTTGATGATCTCGCCGGGCGCGACGATGAAATCACTCATAGCTATCTTCTCCTCTCCTAGCTCAGTGGTAGTCCTGAATATCCACGATGCAGACGCTGGTGATCGTCGTAAGGTCATCCGGGTCAAACTCCCCGACGGGACGGATGACCAGTCTCATGTTCTTGCTGAGGTCGATTCCCCAACAGCCCTCAAAGTTGCCGGTCAGCTTGTGCCTGCGCGGCGGCGGCAGATGGGTAATCTGCGAAAGGTCATTCGCAACCCGCAGATCGGAAAGACGATGAATGAGGTTCTTGGCTATCTTGCCGTAGTTCCTCGTTATCGCCCTCTGATCCTTGAGGCTCTTCTCCAGCGACTTGCTTGCATATTCGATATCCATCGCCACCTCCTTTGATAGAAGGATAGTGCAATTGATCTCTGAGGTCAATATTGACTTTTGAGATCAATTTAATTCTGTACCTAGACCACTCAGACTGATACTCGTCTGACGTTAGGGTTTTCTAATGAGCGGTGCCACCTCTTAAATACTCTCGCATAAACCGCCCAATCTCTTCTCCGAAAACGCTCAAGCCGCCCGATGCAATAAGCTCTGGATGCACCCTAACCCCATTAATATCCCAGCCATCATCCCTGACATGCTGGAATTCAGTGAAATGCCCGCCACTCACAGGGCTGCCGCATGGATACAAAATGGGATGTAAATTTCAAAATTCCGCGCACATCCCGGCGCCAAACCACGTTATGCCCTATAGGAGGTGAGGGAAGAGAATGCATAGCTTTCCATACGGCAGCAACGGCAGGGCGGACGCGCCAGGCCGCGAGAACGACTCTTTGGTAGGGCGCTTCGCAGAGGAGCACTACGACAAGGTATACCGCTACTGCGCGCGAAGGCCCCCCTCGAAAGAGGATGCCCAAGACGTGACGCAGGAGGTGTTCCTTCGGCTCGTGCGGAGCGATGCGCTATACGCCGAGCATGGAAAGCCCCTTGCGTATCTCTACGCCTGCGCGCGCAATGTCTGTGCCGACTTCTACCGAGGTCAGAGACCGGTTGGTGCCTTGGACGAGGACGATGTGCAGACAATTCCTGACGTGCGGCATGCAGACATGGACGGACGGCTGACCATGGCGGGTGCCCTCGCCCGCCTTACGGAAGAGGAGCGCGAGGTCATCGAGCTTCGCTACGGCCAGGACCTGCCTATGTCCGATATCTCCGCCGTGACGGGGAAGTCGAGGTTCGCTCTCTATCGAATCGAGCGGCGCGCGCTCAGCAGGCTCAAGGAACTGATGGGAGAAGGCAATGGATGACTCGAAGCTAAAGGATGCGCTGAGGAGCTACTACGCCGCCGACGCGGCATCCCCCGATGCCTCGGCGCGCAAGCGCACCTTGCTGCTCGTGGAAGCAGAGGCGGCTCGCGCCTGCGGAGGCGCGAGGGAGGCGGATTACATCCCGCTCTGGCGGTTCGTCGCGAGCCAGGTCCGGTTCGTGCGTCCCTGGGCATGGATGCTCCAGATCGCGCTTCTGGCATGCATGCTCGTTCTCGTCGGCGTGATCGGCCCGCGCTCGGGAAGTCCCGTCGTCGTCATGGCGGCATCGGCCCTCTCGGTTGCCATAGCGGCACCATCGGTATTCAAGAGCTTCGAGACCCGCGTCTGCGAGATGGAGTACTCGTGCCGGTTCAGCTGCGTGCAAGTGTTGGCGAGCAGGCTTTTGCTTTTCGGCCTTGCCGACGTGCTTTGGATTACGCTCTCCGTTGCGGCAGTGCCAACGCTCGCGGGGATCGACGCGCTTCGCGTACTGCTGTACGCATGCACGCCGTTCTTCTGCTCGTGTGCCGCCTGCTTCTATGCGGCGCGCCGTCTGCCGGGCAACTCGCTCGTCGCCAGCGTCGCCCCTGCGATGTCCGTACTCGCAGCGCTCTGGCTGCTGAGCACGGCGTTCCCCCTCTGGTACGAGGGCGCGTCTCTCGCCGTATGGGTCACGGCGCTCATGGCCTCCATGGCGCTCGCCGCCCTGGAGGCGTCAAGGCTCATACGCTGCGTCTCAGGCGGCCTCTCGCCACGCCCGTCAAAGGCGGCGCTCTAGCTCTCCTCCTGCATGCCTGCAACAT
>DBFCNY010000161.1:0-5694 GCA_048298285.1 Collinsella sp. | reverse complement strand
GCCTTGGCGGTATCGCCGTCACCGGCGGCCTGGAACAGGTCGGCGACAACAGACTCCTGCGAGGGGAAGCCCAGGCCGCGCGTGTAGGCAAAGCCAAGACCGCCTGCGGCAAGGACAATCAGCAGAAGCAGCACCAAGAAGACCTTGAGACCCGTGTGGCGATGGCGACGACGGACCTTAGCCTCCTTGCGGTCCTGCTGAACCATCTCGGACTCGGACAGGGTGAAGAAGCCGGTGTCCGAGGGGTCGGGCATAAACTGACCGGTCGCGCCCGTAGGATCGAGCGGATCGACGGCAGGAGCGTCCATCGCGGGCGCCGGAGCCGTGGCCATAGCCGTCTGGGCAGACAGTGCGGCAAGCGAATCATGCACGCGGGCAAGCTCATCGGCCTGCTCGGAGGTGAGCTGGTAGATACCATCGGCAGTAGCGGCGTTAAAGGCGTCGAGTGCGTCGGAGGGACGGCCGGCGGCAGAAAGCGCCTGACCCATGCCGGCGTTGAGCGCACGCGTGTCGTCGCGGGGGCCGGCAAAGTCGATAGCCGTACGGTAGGTCTCCACGGCATCCGCCGGACGGCCGAGCTTAATGAAGCAACGACCGAGCTCGCCGAGTGCGGCGGCAGGAGCCGGATTGGCGCCGTCGATGGCGGCCTGACGGAAGGCAGTACCCGCATTGGCATAGTCGCCCGACTGGAACAGCGCGTTACCCAGGCCCAGATAGGCCTTGAACGGCGTGGCATAGGAAGCATCCTGCGTAGCAGCAGAGAACGCCTGTGCGGCCGTCGTGTAGTCGCCCACGGCGGCGAGTGCCTTGCCGCGGTTGGTGAGCAGCGCGCCGCGCTTGCCGTAGGTGCCGTCGTTGAGGGCGGCGGCATAGGCCTCGGCGGCCTCGGCATACATGCCCAGGTGCATCAAGGCGTTGCCGCGCAGATGGTCGGCCTCGCCCATAATCTCACTGGGGGTCTTTGCCGCACCGAGCATCTGGGCGGCGGCGGAATAATCACCCGCGCGATAAGCGGCGCGGCCCTGTTGGATCAGCTGGCTATTCAAGGAAGTCCCCTTTACTCGTGAACGATCTCGACGTGGACGATCTCGTCGCCGGCACGCAGCTGCGAAATCACATCGAGGCCCTCGACCGTGGTGCCAAAGACGGTGTAGCCGGAGTCGAGGTTATGCTGGGCGCCCAGGCAGAAGTAGAACTGCGAACCCGCGGAATCGGGATCCATGGAACGCGCCATGGCAAGCGCTCCGTCGACGTGGCTGTTACGCGGGTTGGTAGCGAACTCGCCCTTGATGCAGTAGCCGGGGCCGCCGGTACCGGGCATGCCGTCGGGGCCCTCAAGGCCGGCGGCGACATCGGCGCCGGACATATCGCGGGTATTGGGGTCGCCGCCTTGGATCACAAAACCGGGCACATAGCGATGGAACTTAAGACCGTCGTAAAAACCCATCGTGGAAAGCTCACAGAAGTTCGCCACATGGATGGGGGCGCCCTCGCCGTCAAACTTGACCTTGATGGTACCCTTCGACGTCTCGATCACCGCGCACTCATCGCCGGCAAGCTGATACTCGGGCGTGTAGAGCTCTTTCTTAAAACCAAACATGTGGTTCCTTCCTCGTGCGTTTAAAGCATATTTGTTCAAATTGTAGCAATAAGCACAGGCTTTCATCAATTGCGCACGCAGGTTATACCGCTTATGGCGCATTAATTACGAGCGCTGCCGCGGCTTCCAAGCGCCCACGTTGGCATCGTACTGGTTGAGCGCGCTGTTGCCGCCCTGGGCGATGGGTGCCAAGATCTCGCTCTGGCGGGCGCTCAGCGACTCACCGTCGGGAATGGATAACGAGACGTCCCAGCTCTGGCAGATCACGTCGACACGCTCGTACATCCACTCGGCAAGCTGCTTAAGGTGGGCGATATCGTCTGCATAGACCGTATCGTCCTGGTACTTAAGGCTGTCGAGCTCGTCTTGCGTCTTTTTGATCTGATCGCGCAGGGCATAGGCGCTCTGCGACAGCTCCTGACGCGTGGAGAGCGGCGTACGCAGATAGCCGTTATTAAACGAATCGATGACCTCGCCGATCTGATCATCGTCGCTGTACGACACGATGGTCTGGTACAGGCCGTCGAGCCTGGTGTAGAGCTGGTCGTCGGTTAAGACCGTCTCCTCCTGTACCACCTCGGAAGCATCGTCCTGCTTGGCATCGTCCTCGGCCGCCTCGCCCTTCTGGCGCGTGGGGAAGGTGGTCTGAGCAGCCTGGCCAAATTGGTCATAAAACCCGGGCATGACGCCCAGAGGGTCGGCCGTCACAAACCAATAGGCACCACCGCACACGGCGGCGAGCACCGCGATGACAATAACCGGCTTGGGAATATGGCGTTTATGCTTATGGTAGGCATCCTCATCGGGATGTACCTTTCGCTTGGGCTTTTGCTTATTGGACTGAGCATCGTCGCGCAGGGAAACCGGCATCGGGATATCCACCTTGGGGATATTGAAGTCCTTGTCGAAGGCAGGCAGCACGCAGGTCTCGTTGGGATCGGCGGCATCCGAGAGCACCGCGGCGGCAGAGGCCGGCGCATGGGGCACCTCGGTATCGATCTGCTCCTGCGTCAAGCGCGGAAAGCCGGCCGTGCGGCCTGCCGCCAGATCGGATGCAGCCGCGTCTTTGGAAAGGATGCCCGGGGCGGGGCGCCCGCACTTGGGACAGGTGCGATCATGCGGGGACAGGCGTGCGCCGCAACCATCGCAGAATACGAACTCGGTATGCTCGGGACCGTCGCCCGGACCAACGTATGCGTTGCAATAGGGGCAGAACGAGGCGCCGTCCTCTATGGTCTTAAGGCAATGCGGGCAGATCACGGCTTCCTCTTTTCGGAGCAATTCATACAGTCGAGGTTAGAGCATAACATCGCCACGCCCCCACAGGGGCAAGGCACCAATTCAACATCGCCAGGGTAGTCTTTGCGGAAGGATGATTTTTCTGGGACGGGGATTAAAAAATCACTGTGTACCTAATGATTTTTTAATCCCCGTCCCAGAAAAATCATCCCCCGGGCGGCTGAAGCTAGGCTTTCTTTGCGGGCTTTTTCTTCTTGCTCGGCATCGAGACCTTAATGCCCTGAGCGGACTTGGTCACCCGCGAACGTTTGGTGCCCGCACCTTTCTTTTTCTTGGGCTGGGCCTTTTCCACACCCTCGAGCGCGCGAACCTCGGCCTCGCGAGCGGTGCGCTCCTCACGGCGCTGCGCCATATCGGCGGCGACGCGCTTGGCAAAACGCTGGGCAGTTGAGCCCGTCGAGCTCACCTTGCCGCCGCCGCGACCCAGGCGAACGCGCACGCCACGGCCAAAGCCGGTGGCAGCATGGCGACGGCGTGGCTTAAGCGAGTCCATCATCGTGGCGAGCTTAAAGAACACCGCGCAGGTAAAGACGATGATCGCCAGCAAGATAACCGCCTCGCCAGTCGACAGGTTGGCGATGGACAGCAGCTCCGGGAATCCAATAACGCCCACCAAGATGCCGACGACGACAAATACAAAGAGCACCACGCGCAAGGGAGTGAGCGGCTGCGAGATGCGCCAGATCAGGCTCACGCTCGCTGCGCACGACGTAAGCAGGCACATGGTCGAAAGCGTGAGCTGGTTAAAGCCGAACACGCGCGCCACAAAGATATCGAGCGCCGCAGCCATAATGACCGCCAGCGACGCCGGCAGTGCACGCTTAAGCACGTTAGTCAAGAATGACCCCTTCACGCGGGCGTTGTTGGGCTCCAAACCCAGCACAAAGCCCGGCGCGCCGATGCAGAAGAAGTTGATGAGTGTCATCTGAATCGGCTCGAAGGGATACGGCGGAAACGCGATGCACAGCGCCGCTAGGCCCATCGAGAACAGCGTCTTGGTCAGGAACAGCGCCGCGGAGCGCTGCAGGTTGTTGATGGAGCGACGGCCCTCGGCCACCACGGCGGGCATCGAGGCAAAATCGTTGTCGACCAGCACAATTTCGGCCACGTTGCGCGCGGCATCGGAACCGGCGGCCATGGCCACGGAGCAGTCGGCTTCCTTGAGCGCCAGCACATCGTTGACGCCGTCGCCCGTCATGGCAACGGTATGGTCGCGACGCTTGAGCGCCTGCACGAGTTCGCGCTTCTGTTGCGGGGTCACGCGACCAAAGACGTGATAGCGGTCCACCGCCGCATCAATCTTGGACGGCGTATCGAGCGTCGTGGCGTCGACGTAGGCATCGGCCCCCGGAACGCCCACCACGCGCGCGATCGACGACACCGTACGCGGGTCATCGCCGCTGATCACGTTGAGGGTCACGCCCTGCTCGTTAAAGTAGCCGATGGTCTCGGCGGCCGAGGTGCGAATCTCATCGCGAATGGTCACAAAGCCCACGGGCTCGGCCTCGCCCACCATATCGCCGTCGGGCGTAAAGCCGTCCACACGGGCCACCACAAGCACGCGGCAGGTATCGGCAAGCTCGGCCACACGGTTCTCGACCTGCGAAAAGGCGCGCTCCGAAAGCACAAATTGCGCTGCGCCCATCACATAGGAGCCCTGCGCAAACGAGGCGCCGCTCCACTTTTTGGACGAAGAGAACGGAATGACCGCCAGCGGCTCGGACACCTCGACCGGCCGGTCGGCGTAATAGTTGAGCAGTGCCTGACAGGTCTCGTTGGCGTCAGCCGAGGTGGCACGCGCCACGTTGGCGAGCGCAAAATCGAGGACCGTGGTCTCAACGGGGACAGATACCTCGCTCTCCCCCGCGCCCATGCCAGCGCCCTCGATCGGCAACGGATAGGTGCCCTCGACCTCCATGCGACCCGACGTGATGGTGCCCGTCTTGTCCAAGCACAGCACGTCGACGCGCGCGAGCGTCTCGATGCAGTAGAGCTGCTGCGCGAGTACCTTGCGGCGCGCCAGACGCACCGTGGCAATAGCAAGCACCGACGAGGTCAGCAGCACCAGGCCCTGCGGAATCATGCCCAAAAGAGCGCCCACCGTAGACAGCAGCGCCGACGAAGGCACGCGACCAGCAAGCAGTTCGGAAAAGCACCACGAAAGCGCGCTATCGCCCGGCGTACCGGCAGCATCCCAAAGCTCACTCACGCTCGAGGAAAAGAGCGCCAGACCAAGCGGAATCATGATAATGCTCGCGAACCGCACGATGGCGTTGAGCGCGTTCATGATCTCGGAATTGACCTTTTTGACGTACTTGGCCTCGTTGTTGATCTTTGCCACGTAGTTGTCGGCGCCAACATGGATCACGCGGGCGCGCAGCAGGCCCGAGTCGATAAAGCTGCCGCTCATGAGCTCGGAGCCGGGCTGCTTTTTGATGAGATCGCTCTCGCCCGTCAGCAGGCTCTCGTTCACGAGTGCCTCACCCGACACCACCACGGCGTCGGCCGGAATCTGGTCACCGCGCCCCAGGCGAATGATATCGTCGAGCACGATCTGGTCCAAGTCGAGCTCCACCTCGGCACCGTCACGCACCGCGATGGCCTTCTTAGAGGTCAACAGCGTAAGCTTGTCGACCATCCGCTTGGAACGCATGGACTGAATGACGCCGATGGCGGTATTGAGGAACACCACGAACAGGAACGTCAGGTTCTTAAACGAACCGGTCAGCAACACCAAAATCGCCAAGACAGCGTTGATCAAGTTAAACAGCGTGCAGAGGTTCTCGATGATGAGC
>DBFCNY010000160.1:0-2456 GCA_048298285.1 Collinsella sp. | reverse complement strand
GCCATGTCGAGGCCCTGCGCCGCGCCGTTCCGGGCTGCATCGAAAAGGTCGTGTGGCAGTTTGAGGACCATCTGAAGATTACCGTCAAGCAGGACAAGCTGCCCGAGGCCGTTCACTACCTGTATTACGAGCGTTACGGCTGGATTCCCGTGATCATCGGCAACGACGAGCGCAGTCTGTGCGGCCGTTACGCCGTGTACTACGTCATCTCCATGGAGGGGGAAGACCCCGGCTGGGTGACCGTGCGCACCGAGGTCGATCCCGCCAAGATGACGTTCCCGTCCGTGACGCCGTTCGTCCCCGCCTGCGTGTGGGGCGAGCGCGAGCTTCGCGACATGTTCGGCCTGATCCCCGAGGGCCTGCCCGATCGTCGTCGCCTGGTGCTGCCCGATGACTGGCCCAGCGGCCTGTACCCGCTGCGCAAGGACTCCATGGACTACCGCTTCCGTCCCGCTCCCGCGAGTGACATGGAAAACTACGAGTTCTTGGCCGACATCAAGGGCAAGGAGACGACGCTCGTCCCCATGGGCCCGTTGCACATTACCTCCGACGAGCCCGGCCACTTCCGCCTGTTCGTCGAGGGCGAGACGATCGTCGACGCCGACTACCGCCTGTTCTACGTACACCGCGGCATGGAGAAGGTCGCCGAGACGCGCCTGAACTATGACGCCGTGACGTTCCTCGCCGACCGCATCTGCGGCATCTGCGGCTGCGCCCACTCGGTGGCCTACGCCGAGGCCGTCGAGCGCGCCCAGGGCATTCATGTCCCGCCGCGCGCCCAGTACATCCGCGCCATCATGCTCGAGGTCGAGCGCCTGCACTCGCACCTGCTCAATATTGGCCTCGCATCGCACTACACCGGCTTCGACTCCGGCTTCCAGCAGTTCTTCCGCGTCCGCGAGAAGTCCATGGACCTGGCCGAGAAGCTCTCCGGTCACCGCAAGACCTACGGTCTCAATGTGATCGGCGGCGTGCGCCGCGACATCCTGGCCGAGCAGAAGCTCTCCACGCTCACGACCATCCACCAGCTGCGCTCCGAGGTTCAGGAACTCGTCGATGTCTTGCTCTCCACGCCCAACTTTATCGAGCGTACAAGTGGCATCGGCATCTTGGACCGCAAGATCGCACGCGACTTCTCGCCGGTCGGCCCGCTCATGCGTGGCTCGGGCTATGCCCGCGACGTGCGCTTTGACCATCCCTTTGACGGCTACGCCGATCCGGATATTCAAAAGATGCACGCCGCTACGGCCGACACCTGCGATGCCTTCGGCCGTACCGCCGTTCGCATCCAGGAGGTCTACGATTCGATCGACATGATCGAGACCATGCTCGAGAACTGCCCGTCGGGCCCCATCCTCACCACGGATTGGGAGTACACCCCGCACAAGTACGCCATCGGTGCCACCGAGGCGCCGCGCGGCGAGGACGTGCACTGGGCCATGCTCGGCAACAACCAGAAGTGCTACCGCTGGCGCGCCAAGGCCGCCACGTACAGCAACTGGCCGGTCCTGCGCTACATGTTCCGCGGCAACACCGTGGGCGACGCGGCGCTGATCGTCGGCTCGCTCGACCCGTGCTACTCCTGCACCGACCGCGTGACGGTGACCGATGTCGCCGCCAAGCGCGATCACGTGCTCGACAAGGAGCAGTTCGAGAACGTCTGGCGCGACAAGTCGCCGCTCGCGGGCGAGGGCACCATGGCCGCTCCGCTCGATGAGGAGGCGCTCTAATATGCTGAAGCTTTGGAAGGTTAACGCCAAGGCCGGCGACGCGACGGTCAAGTACCCGTTCGCACCGTTCCCCACCAACAAGGACATGCGCGGCAAGCCCGAGCACAACGCGGAGCTCTGCATCGCCTGCGGTGCCTGCGGCGTGGCGTGCCCGGCCGATGCCATTCGCATGGACACCGACCTTGCGGCCGATACCATCACCTGGTCGATCGATTACGGTCGCTGTATCTTCTGCGGCCGCTGCGAGGAGGCCTGCCCCATGGAGGCCATCAAGCTCACCGAGGAGTTTGAGCTGGCCGTCATGAGCAAGGACGACCTCACCAGCAAGAGCGTCTATACGCTCGAGCACTGCTCGCGCTGCGGCAAGCCGTTTGCCCCGCACAAGGAGATCGACTACGCTAAGCGTCTGCTGCAAAAGGCCGGCGGCATGGAGGCCGAGCAGGCTGCCCGTACCGTCGGTATGTGCCAGGAGTGCAAGCGCGAGCTCGACGCCCTGCGCGCCGCCTCGGCCGTAAAGACCGGCAACGCGCACGGCATGGCTGCCAACGAGACGCTTGCGTCCGGTGAGCCCCAGGGCCCCGGCATGGAGTATCTGGGCGGCCACGGCGTGAACCCGGAGTATATCGACCGCGAGCTCAACCCCGATGCGCCCGAGATTCCCGCCGGTCCGGCGCCGGTCGAGGGCATCATCATGGATTTTGAAACGAAGGAGGAGTAACCATGGCC
>DBFCNY010000159.1:0-4194 GCA_048298285.1 Collinsella sp. | reverse complement strand
GTCCACATTCACACGCTGTGTAAGATGACTTAGTAACGCACGAAGATATAGTTGTTGTTCATGCCGGCGGCAACGGAGCTGATGATAACACCCGTGTTGTAGTCGGAAGCATGAATCATCTGGCCACCACCGATGTAAATGCCGGTGTGGTACGAGTTGACCACAACGTCACCGGGCTGCGGATCGGACACACGCGTCCAGCCCATAAAGGTACCCGTGGTGCCCAGGCGGCAATAGCGACCAGTGAGGCAATAGCTAACGAAACCAGAGCAGTCGAAGCTGTTCGGGCCAATTCCGCCCCAGGAATAAGCGCAACCAAGCTTGCTGTATGCACGCGAGACAACAGAACCGCCATCGACGGACTGGCTCGGAGCAGAAGGCGTCGGAGCCGGAGCAGGCGTAGAGGGCTGCGGCGTCGGAGCAGGTGCCGGCGTAGGAGCCGGAGTGTTGCCGCCCTGGTTGTTGTTATTGCTGGTCTGACCACCGTTGTTGGTGTTCTCGGTCGTACCGGCAGTCTCGTTGCTCACCGTGGCCTTCTCGGCGGTGCTGGCGTTGATGCCGGCCTGCAGCGCGGCGTTGGCCTCGGCCTCTGCGGCAAGCTCGGCCTGCAGCTGCGAATCCAAGGAGTTTACGACGTTCTGTGCTTCAGCCTGCTGGGCGTTAAGCTCGTCGACCTTCTTTTGCGTGGTGGCGACGTTCTTCTCCTGCTCGGCCTGCTTATCGGTGAGCTGCTGCTTAAGCTCCTTGACCTCTTGAATGGTCTGAGCCTGCTTATCGGAAACTTTGCCGTAGTAGAACAAACGGTTGAGCATATCGCTCAGGTCATCGACACCCGTCAGAACCTGAAGTAGGCTCAGACCGCCGGTTTTGTACTCGCCGGCGACATAGGTCGACAGCTTGGACTGACCATCGGCGATCTCCTGCTGCTTTTGCGTGATCTCGCCAGCAGTCTGATCGAGCGCCTGCGTCTGCGTGGCGAGCTCATCGTAAATCTGCTGGGTTTGGGTACCGATCTGCTCGAGCTTAGTACGAGCAGCGGCAAGGTCGGATGCGGTATCGGCGTAGGCAGGAGCCGCGAGGCCCAAGCCCAAAACACAAGCGAGGGTTGCCGTAGCAGCGCAGCGTGCCATGTTTTTATGCGTGTTTGCTGTGCGCATGTAGCTTCCTTTCCAGTAACTAAGGGTAACGGCTAGTCCACCGTCACCAGGCTAAAGAGCTCCACATCGTCATCAGACGGCGTGAGCTTCTCGCGCGGGTTGAGAAACGCAAGCTCAAGGATACAACCGTAACCGACAAGCTTTGCGCCCATATCTCGCACCAGTTTACCTGTTGCCTCGACGGTTCCGCCCGTCGCGACCAAGTCGTCCAGAATCAACACGGTATCTTTAGAGCTGATAGCGTCGGCATGGATCTCAATTGAATCGGTGCCGTACTCGAGCTCGTAGCTCTGGCTCACGGTCTCGCGCGGCAGCTTACCCGGTTTACGTGCGGGAACAAAGCCGGCGCCAAGGGCTACAGCCACCGGTACGCCTACCATAAAGCCTCGAGCCTCTGGGCCCACGACCTTGGTGATTCCCATGCCGGCAAAGTGCTCGGCGAGGGCATCGGTCATGGCTTTGAGCGCCTCGGGATTGCCGAAGAGCGGCGTGATGTCTTTAAAGATGACTCCGGGCTCGGGATAGTCGGGGATGTCGACGATTTGAGATTCGAAGTCGTACATTGCATGACCTTTCAATGGGTTGCCGGATAAGCGGCAGAGGTTATTTGGCCGCGGTGGCGGTGCCGGAGTGCGAAGGGGCGACGACCTTGAGCGGCTTTACGAGAGAATCCTCGTGCGAAGCCGGCGCGTCTGCCTCTTCGTTTTTGGCCTTGGTGGACTCGGAGCGAGTGATTTCCTCATCGAGTGCATCGATGTCGGCGTCCTCGACCACGGCGTTGAGCGACTCAAAAACGCGGTTCTTGAGCAGCGCAGTGTGCACACCTTCCGTCAGGTCGTGAAGCTTCTTAAACGCACGCTCGAGCTTGGCGTCGCGCTCGTCATCGGAAGTATCCATTCCGAGCATGCTCACGAGCACCTGCTCAAACATCGAGGACTCGCGGTTGGCGGAAGACACGTACTGACGCAGGTTGCGCGGCTCGATATGGAAGCGTGACAGCTCGGAGCAGTAGCGGATGATCGGAAAATCGCGGCCATCGACAAGCTCGCGATTCTGCGGACTCTTGATGATGCGAATGAGGTCGTTCTCGGCGAGCGACCGGATAAACGAAATCTCGACGCCCAACATATCGGGAATGGTCTCGATGGGATGCAGCTTTTGCTTAGTCTCCGTGGGCTCAGTCTTGAGCGGAACATCGGACAGCAAGCCAACCTCGTAGGCGAGCGTTGACAGGTCCGTGGCGTTTTCCAAGCGCTGCTTAATCACGTTGAGCGGCATGTAGCGAGTCTTCTGCAGGTGCAGAATGACCTCCAGGCGATCAACGTCCTCCTTGGAGTACTGACGGTATCCCTTTGGCGTACGATGAGGGGTAATGAGCCCCTCATCTTCTAGAAATCTAATTTTTGAGTTCGAAAGATCGGGGTATGCGCCTCGAAGTAGGTTGACGACTTGGCCGATACTCAGATAGTTGCGTTCGGCCATGCCCTACTCACCGGTTTCGATGCGCTCCGGCGTGCTCTCGTGGTAGATGAGCGTAAACGTACCGATCTGGACGGAAGAACCGTCGTGCAGCGGGGCTGCATTGACGATGGCACCGTCGACCCAGGTGCCATTGAGCGAGCCCAAGTCCTCGATGCGAGCGCCGAGGCCCTCGCGGATAATGCGCGCGTGGCTGCGCGAAACGGTCATGTCATTGAGGAAGATGCCGTTCGCAGGATCGCGGCCGATGGTGGTCACGTCGTCCTCGAGCTCAAAGGCGGCACCAGTCTGCGGGCCCTTGACGATGGACAGAACGGGGGCGGTGATGCGCACGTTGGCCATGAGATCGGGAACGGTGACGTCGCTTGAAGGCACGCGGAATACGCAGGTAGCGTCGGCAGTCTTATCATTCTGAGGCATATTGTTAACCATGTTGTCCATGACAACCCCTAACTTATCGCGGACGTGCCGCAAATAATGAACCGTACGTAATCATACCCCAACGAATCAGTCTTCGATTTCAGGGTTCAGAAAGTCGATGTCCTCGTCCTCGGGATGCGCGAGAGCCTGTTTAATGGCCACTCCGCCCTTAATGGAGTAGATGACAGCCGTGAGCATGGAGAAGATCACGCCGCCGTACACAAAGAAGATGCCGAGGGGCACCGAGCTTCCGTTGAGGCCCGGGAAGGCCTTAAGGGTTGAAGGTAAAAGATGCAGGCCGTCAATAACGGGGAAACCGAGCAGCATGAGCGAGAAGCCGGTCATGAGCAGCGCAGTGGCAATCTTTCCGGGAAAGACGACATCGATGGGTCGACGGTGATAATGACGAACGATAAGCGTGCCGATGCCCAGATAGATGTCGCGGCCAATAATGAGCACGCAGACCCAGATGGGCAGCTCTCCGCGAACCACCAGTCCAAGTACGCCGGTGAACAGCAGCGCACGGTCGCAAATGGGATCCATGACCTTGCCGAGCCACGAGACCGTCTTAGTCATGCGGGCGATCTGGCCGTCCATCCAGTCGGTGGAGGCGGCAACGGCGTAGATTGCGATGGCGATGACGCGGTTGTTATCCGTCACAAACAGGTACAGAAATACCAGGGTGAGGATCAGGCGCGTAAAGGTGATGAAATTGGAGATCGTAAAGATCTTATTCGACGGGTAATCGGAAGTGCCGATAAGCTCCTTTTTGATCTTCTTTTTGATGCCCACAGGACTCCCCCGCTGGTTAACGACAAAACTTTCGATACTATACCCGTTCCGGCGATGTCTATCCAGCGTAAGCATAGAGAGTCCAGACATATGGAGGATGCTACTGGGTTGTGCGGGATTCTGCATTTGTGTACATCAGCCTCCAAATATGACATTTTTCGGCATCTTTGATGGCTGATGTACACGTTTTGATTCGGTGATTACATCGATCGGGAAAGTTGTTGCCTTAAGCAAATTAATCATGATGTGCGGGTCGAGAAGGGTTGGCGCCAAAAGAGCCCAACGGCCGTTACGGCTTCGTTAGAAACGCGCCCCACCATGGATGGTGAACCCGAAAGGTAAGGCG
>DBFCNY010000158.1:0-9566 GCA_048298285.1 Collinsella sp. | reverse complement strand
AACGGCATGGCCATGAGGGTATAATTTGCACCGTATGTTTGCACAACGCCTGTGCGCGTACGGTTATATTCGGGCTACCGTCCATTTCCGTGGAGGCACGGTTCGGCAGCCCTTACAAGAGAGGGGTTCTATGTATAAGATCCTGGAGAAGACGCAGTTCTCGGAGAAGGTGTTCAAGTTCCGCATCGAGGCGCCTGCAATCGCCAAACATGCGCACGCTGGACAGTTCCTCATGGTCCGCGCCAACGAGACGGGCGAGCGCGTCCCGTTTACTCTGGCCGGCTGGAACGGTGACGAGGGCTGGGTCGAGTTCATCTTCATGGTGATCGGCAAGACCACCGAGATGCTGTCCACCTACGAGGCCGGCGAGTCGCTGCGCGACGTCGTGGGCCCGCTGGGCGTTCCCACCGAGATGGCTGAGGGCCCCTGCGCCGTCATTGGCGGCGGCGTCGGCCTGGCAATTGCCTTCCCGGTCGCCAAGCACCTGGTCGAGACCGGCCACGAGGTGCACGCCATCATGGGCGCCCGCACCAAGGACCTCCTGCTCATGGAGGACCAGTTCCGCGAGCTCCTCGACGAGGACCACATCCATATCACCACCGATGACGGTTCTTACGGCGAGCAGGGCGTTGTCACCGCTCCGCTGGAGCGCCTGCTGCAGGACAAGGCCGTGAGCCAGGTCTTCTGCGTCGGCCCCGTTCCGATGATGAAGTTCTCGACCCTCACTGCCCAGAAGTACGACACCCCCATCACCGCGTCGCTCAACCCCATCATGGTTGACGGCACCGGTATGTGCGGCTGCTGCCGCGTCGAGGTGGGCGGCGTGACCAAGTTCGCTTGCGTCGACGGTCCCGACTTCGATGCCACCCTGGTCGACTGGGATGACCTTCGTGCCCGCCAGGCCGCTTACCGTTCCGAAGAGGGCGAGTCCCTCAAGGCCTATGAGGAAAAGAGCTGCGCATGCCACTAGTTAATGGTCGTTTCGTTGCCGATATGAAGTCGCCCCGCACCCCCGATAACGAGGAGCCGGCTGCCGAGCGCGCCTGCGACTTCCGCCCCGTCGACAAGGGCTTCACCGAGGAGATGGCGCTGGCCGAGGCCGAGCGCTGCCTCAACTGCAAGAAGCCGTTCTGTGTCGAGGGCTGCCCCGTCAACATCAACATCCCCCGCTTTATCGAGCAGATCCGCGCGAAGGACTTCGGCGGCGCTCTCGATACCATCCGCGAGGACTCCATGCTTCCCGCCATCTGCGGCCGCGTCTGCCCGCAGGAGAACCAGTGCGAGGGCAAGTGCATCCGTGGTAAGAAGTCCGAGCCCGTGGCCATCGGCCAGCTCGAGCGCTTCCTGGGTGACCGCCCCGAGCTCGCCTCCACGCCCAAGATGGCCCCCAAGAACGGCAAGAAGGTCGCCGTCGTCGGCTCCGGCCCGTCCGGCATCACCTGCGCCGGCGAGCTCGCCCGCAACGGCTTTGACGTCACCGTCTTCGAGGCTTTCTTCACCGGCGGCGGCGTGCTGGTCTACGGCATCCCCGAGTTCCGTCTGCCCAAGGCAGTCGTCAAGCGCGAGATTGACGGCCTGGAGGACATGGGCGTCAAGTTTGAGTACAACTCCGTCGTGGGCAACATGGCCACGGCCGAGGAGCTGTTCGAGCAGGGCTTCGACGCCATCTACGTGGCGACCGGCGCTGGCCTGCCCAAGTTCCTCAACGTCCCCGGCGAGAACCTGCCCAACGTCTTCTTCGCGAACGAGTACCTCACCCGCGTGAACCTGATGAAGGCCAACAAGTTCCCCGAGTACGACACCCCCACCAAGCACGGCAAGAACGTCGTTGTCTTTGGCGGCGGCAACGTGGCCATGGACGCCGTCCGTACCGCCAAGCGCCTGGGCGCCGAGCACGCCATCATCGCCTACCGTCGTACCGAGGACGAGATGCCCTGCCGTCGCGCCGAACTGCACCATGCTAAGGCCGAGGGCGTCGAGGTTCTGCCGCTCGTCTCCCCGCTCGAGTTTGTCGCTGGCGAGGACGGCTCCGTGTGCGCCGTCAAGGTCCAGAAGATGGAGCTCGGCGAGCCTGACGAGTCCGGCCGTCGTCGCCCAGTGCCCATCGAGGGCGCCATCGAGGAGATCCCCTGCGACGTCGCTATTTCGGCTATCGGCACCAACGCCAACCCCTTCGCTGCCAAGATCGGCGGCAAGATGGAGCTCAACAAGTGGGGCTACATCGTCGCCGACGAGGAGACCGGCCAGACCACCGATCCCCGCATCTGGGCCGGCGGCGACATCGTCACCGGTGCCGCTACGGTCATTCTGGCGATGGGCGCCGGCAAGAAGGCCGCCGCTTCCATCACCAAGAGCCTGCTGGGCGAGTAATCACCTGCAGCGCTAGCCACCAAACGGCAAAGTCCCCGTCGAGCACACGCCCGGCGGGGACTTTTTCTATACCGGCCGCCCGACCACCACGATGGGGACAGGCACCTTTGTGGTGGTTTGGGACCTGGTCGATCGTTTTGTCTCGATCTGTAACAGTTAGGACCTGTTGAGCCTCGTAGTTGTTACAGATCAAGATATTGTGCGAACATCCGCCCGTTCATCTCAATCTGTAACAGTTAGAGACCAAATTCCCCGCTACGTGTTACAGATCAAGACGTTAGGTTAGCGGCCATTCGGTTCATCTAAATCTGTAACATCTAGGGCCGTTTTGGGCAGCTTGGTGTTACAGATTGAGATCTTGCGAAAGCCGAGGATGGGCGCTCGCCAAAACCTAGCGCTTGCGACGCTTGGCCGCAGCGATGCCTGCCGCGGCAACGGTTGCGCCGGCGATGCCCAGGGCGGCGACCGTCATCGCGGCGGAGTCACCCGTGCTGGCGAGCTCCGTGCCGCCGGACTTCTTGCCGTTCTCGCCCTTACCCTTGGACTTGTCCGTCGTCACCGCGGTGGTCGTCGAAGTCGAACCGCCCGCAGGTACCCCGGTGCCGCCAGAGCCATCCGCACCGCCGCCCTGCTCGCCGCCGCCAGGCGTCGGCCCAGGCGCCGCCTCATCGGTCACCGTAATCGTAATGTTCAGACGCTCGGAATACTCGCTGTACGACATGCCAGGGCGCTGTGCCGCAATGCGCACATACATGTTGCTATCGAGCGCAATAGGCTCGGTGTACTTTACGCGGCCTTCGTCACGGCAGGGGCAGGTGTCGTTGGTGGTGTACCAAATCGTCGTGCCATCCTCGGCAGAAAGCTCCAGCTTCGTGCCTTTGGGCACCGTAATGTAGTTCTCCTTGGGCGACCATGCACCAAACGTCGTCGCACCAATCGTCGCCACCGGTCGCGCCGGTCGCACTGCCTCGGCAGACACGCGAACGTCGACCTGCTTGGACAGCGCCGTGCCGTCCACCGCCGCCGTCAACGTCGTCAAACCGGGCAGAGCGCCATGCAGCACAAACGTCGCCGCGCCGTCCTCGCCCGTTACGGCCCGGGTGGCATCGACAGAGCAGATAGCCGAGGACTCCAGCCCAACACTAACCTTTGCGCCCGCAAACGGCTTGCCCGCCTTATCGGTCACGTGCGCCACCAGCTCAAAGTCACTGCCATCAAGCATGGTCACGGCCTGCTCCACGTTGAGCTTGAGCTTGTCGGCACGAACGCCCACGACAAGCTCGCCACTTGCCCAGCGCGCCATGGCCGTGCCGGCGTAGTTGCGAGCACCGTCGAGCTCAAACGCCACCGCCGAGCCCGCCTCACGCGCATCGGCATAGCGAATACGCAGCACGCGAGACAGCGGCTTGCCATTGGGATCGTCCTGTTTGTCGAGCCACGTATACGTCACGTCGCCCAGCCCCTGCGCATCCAGCGCGGCCAGGGCATCGTCGCTCGCATCCATATACTGCGCAAACTCAACCTCGATGCAATCGGTATAGGCATGGGCCAAGGCCACCTCGGGCGCCGCCGTCGACACCAAGCCAATGTTCACCTCAGTCTGAATCGGCGGCACGCGCAGCCAAGCCGAACGCGCCTCCTCATACCCGTCCTTGGTCACGCGCACCTGATACCAGCCGGTCGGCGTATTCCAGTTGTATGCACCGTCCGCACCCGTTGCAAGCGGATTGTCCTGCTCATACTCCTCGGCATCCCAACGCACTGCATTGGTACCGGCCGCATCGTCGGCGCTCCACAGCTCAACCGTCGCGCCTTCAACCGTATTGGACAGTAGGCCCTCGTACACCACGCCCGCAGGGTCGGGTGCAGCCTTGGCAGCCACATTGCGATAACGCGCCTCGAAGATCGACTGCATCTTCTCGTCCGAGATCAAGCCGTCCTTGTTGGCCTTGTAGACCTCGGTATCGGTCAGCTCGCCCCAGTTGACCGTAATACGATTCTGACACGCGCGCTCCACCTGCTCGCAGGCAACATCGTAGGCGCATTCGGCATTGGTCAGCTTAATCGCGCGCTCCGAACCTACGCTGGTCGAAGCCGCGTCATAGGCAGCGCCCACCACGGTACCCGCCGAACCGGCCGTCAGCACGCCGGCGATTGTCATAATGGAGCCCACCGCCACATCGGTGCTGTCGTGGCAGAGCTGGCGATACAGCAGATCCTCAAACGCACGCGCCTTCTCCATGGCGTCACGCAGCGCGTAAATGCACTTCCAGTCGTCCTCGGTCTTCTCGGGCTTGGCAAGCAAGCGCGTATGCTGAAGCTCATAGCCCTCGCGCTCGCCCTTCACCTTCTGCATACGGACGTTCACGTTCTCCCAGTTCTTGCTGGCATCGTTCACGCCGTAAATGCCGGTAAAGATGCCGATGCCCTGGGTCGCCGCGGGAAACGCCTGGCCGGCCGCCTTCCACGCATCGGTCTTAAAGACCTGTCCGAACATCTCGCACTCGATCTTATAGCTCTTGAGCGAACGGATCGTGCGGATGAGCTTCATATGGGCGCTCACGTCGCCGTTGAGCCTCCAAGCCATGAGCCATCCGCGCACCTTGGAGTTGTTGAGGCTATGGACCACATTCCAGTTGTCGTACAGGTTGTCCAGAATGTAGCACTGCATGGCAATCGAGTTAAACAGAAGCGCCTGGTTCTTGTTGTTATTGGAGTTCTCGATAAATTCCGACTCGATATAGGCCGTCTGCTCGCCATCGGGCGCGGCGACCTTAAAGCCCTTGACGGTATCGTCGTCAGCCGCCTTGTAGCTCAGCGAGCTGCCGAGCGCCTGGCCCAAATCGTTAAACCCGCTCGTCGACTGGCCGTTGTACTCGCTGGCCTTAATGCCCGCACACTTGTTGAGTGCCGCAGCGGTTGCGTCATTCCAGCTTCCGTATTGGTTGAGCCGGCCGATACCCATCGATTGGCCCACCAGATCCTCGGCCTGCTGGGCAATAAACTCCGCTCGCGACGCATGGTCGACAAGTTCCTTGATGGCCGCCGCATCCGCAGCGTTCGCGCCCTGGGCCGCTGCGAGCTCCTGATACCAATCCTCGCTGGTACCGTAAGCATCCTCAAAGATCATCTTGTCCACATTGACGCCGTAACTGTCGCCCTGCTGGGTCAGCAGCGCCGACGATCCGCCGACCGCGGCCTTGAGGTCAGCCGCAAACTGCGCGGCCTCGTCGTTGCCAGCACCATCACCCTCGCCGTCGCTAGCGGCAGGGGCGCGACGAGCCTTACGAGCAGCTCCACCTTGAGCTTCGTCCTCTTTACCGTTCTCGTCCTCCTCGGCAAACGCATCGGCGACCATCTGGTCAATCGCGTCGTTAAAGGCCTCGTCGACATCATTAAACGAGTTATCCATCATATACTCGTGCCACTGCTGCACGGCATTCGAGAACTCCTGCTGGCGCTCCTCGGCCGCGGCGGAATGCTTTTTGGCCGAAGCGTTGGCGTCAAAACTCAGCATGGTCATAAGCTGAGCATTGGAGATGCGGTAGGTCTGCGGCATAAAGATTTGCTCAAAGTTGCCGCAGTTCACATAGGTCGAGTCATTCGCCTTGTTAAACTCGTCGAGCAGCTTAAGGTAACCCTCGTCCACATACTCCGCCACATAGCGTACACGGGTGCCCTCGCGCGACTTTTGAGTCAGAGGAATCGTCACCGTCTTGCCATCCACGCAGTCCACGTACAGGTCGAGCGTGTCGGCGGCCTCCTCGTTTCCCACCTCGAGCGTAATATCGAACGTCCAATAGGCGTTCTTCTTTTGCGGCAGATGGTGGAAGGTCCACAGGCTCTTACCCGTATCCTTGCCGTCCTTAACCAGGTTCTGCGTACCGCCGCGATACGTCACGTCAAAGTTCCAAACCGAAGCGCCCGGAACATAGCGCACATAATTGCGAGCCGTTACCTCGGCAGCAGCGGCGGCAACATCGGTCGAGCCCACGCGCGCTTCGAGCGTCACACGCTCGGCGGCAAGCGTATCCTGCGGCAGGTCGTATTCAATCTTGGCACGGCCGAGTTTATTGGTCTTGCCGGTGTACTTTGCAGCCGAGGCACCCGTCCCCACGGTAAGCTGCACGCTCTTGCCCGGCGCTGCATAAACGTAGGCCACATTGCCCAGCAGACCGTGAACGTCGGTGCTGTCGACCTCGATGCGCGATCCGCTAACCTCGAGCGTCGTGCTCCCCAGCGGCAACGTCACCTCGCCAAGCGTAATGAGCGGCGAGATGGCATAGGTGCCTGCGGCCTTAGGCTTAAAGCGCACAAACACATCGGCGCCCGCGCTCTTCTTCATATCGAGAACGAGGTTGTCGCCCTCCCAAGTTGTGCCAGCCCACATGGCATCGGAGCTGGCGCCGGCTTCGCGAGAGCCAGCGGACACATCCTCGACGGCATCCTTGGCCAGCGGAATCTCAATCTTGGCAGCCTGGCTGTCCTTGAGCTCGTAATGAATGCGCAGCTCGGTCTCCACGCCAACGACCGCGGACGAATCAGCGATAACCGAGCCCGCCGTCAGCCCGCGCTCGGCACGATACGTCTCCACGTCAAACGTGGGGACGTCGAGCGTCACGTCGAGCTGTTTGCCGTCCTCAATCTTCACCTGCTTTTGCGCGATATGCTTACCCACGGTCAGCCCTAGGCGGCTAAACGTGGAATAGCTCGTCGCTTGGATGTCGTAGCTCGTCTTGTTAAAGGCGACGATGGTGTACGAACCGGCCTTAAGGCGCGGCGTCTCGGCCTTCATGATAGGCGTGGTGCCATCGTCTTCGTAACCCATCAAATAGGTGGCGCCGTCGGCGACTAGCTTGCCGTCGGACGTACGGAACACCAGTACGCGGTTGGCTCCCTGGTAGTCGCCCTTGGTCGTGACCGTCGCCGTGCCCCAAGGCTTCAAGTCGATATCGACCTTGCCGGCCGAAGGCTTCACCGTCGCCGTCGCCCCACCCAGCTTGAGGCTGTCTTTGGGCACGAGCGTTATCTCCAGATCCTGGTCCGCGTCGGCAATGGCCTGCGACACCACGAGTGCTGTACCCTGGATACGGTAGTCGTTTTCCTTGTCGCCCTTGGCAGGTTTGAGCGTCTTGCCGCCGCTCTTCACCGTCAGATCGATGTTATCGAGACTATCGAGCTCAATGCGTTCGGTCTTATCCTGACCTGCGACCGGTTCGAGATAGGCCACATTGAGTTCAATCGCGCGCGAAGTCGGAATCTTGGTAAAGTCCTCCGCCTTAATCTCTCCGATATTCCATGTGCCCGTCATCTGGTCGCCCGGGCGCGCCAGCACCATGTCGTAATAGCCGCCGAGCGAAATGCGCAGGGTGGCTGCTGTCTTGGAGAGAGCGTCCGCTGTAAAGCTGCCGTCATCGCCAACCGCCAGCGGCGTGGACCGCCCCGCCTGCACGAGTGTAGCCGTCGCGCTCTGGGGAAGTTTGCCCGTCACCTGGGCCGCCTCACCCATCCACTCAAACGTGTAGGCAGGCTTCGAGGAATCGACGGAGTCCTTGCGATCGGCCACGGCATCGGCAAGCTTTTTGACCATCGAGGGGTTGCCAGCCGAATCGGTCGCATAGGCATAGATGGTCTGGCCTTCACTAAAGGGAATCGCATACGTTACGCCATCGATTGTCACGCGCTCATTATAGTCGCCCGGATAGCCCGCCTCACCAAACTGAAGATCGGGGTTCATCACGCGCAGGGCAACGGCATTATGGTTCGTCTCGTTTCCGTATCTCGTGTTCTCAAAAGCTCCCCACTCTATCATTTCCACGCTTTTGGGTAGCACAATCTCTTTGCCGGCAATCGCAGGATCAAGAGAGGCGAGCGCGTGCGCTCCGATATATTTGACACCGTCGCCGATCGTCACCGACGACACATGCGAGCACCCGTCAAAGGCATTGCGCTCAATCCGCTCCACCGTGCCCGGCACATTGATCTGCGTAAAGGTGAGCACTGTTGTGTCCGAGACATAGAACTGTGGCACGCCGCAATAGGCGAATGCAAGATAGTCGATAGTTTTGACCGAAGGCGGCAGCGTTGCCACCACCTTGTCGTCAAGTTGTTCACATTCCTTAAAGGCCTGCTCGGGAATCGTGGTAAAGGCCGCGTTGTTGGGCCAGGTTACCGTTTGGAGCGTCTTGCTTTTGTACAATGCATAGCTCTTGAGCTCCTCGACCGAATCGGGCAGTGCGATCTCTTTGATGCTGCTGCCGCCCAAGCCTCCAACCGAGCGGACATGCGAATTAGGGGCGAAGGTGATCGATGTGAGCGCAGCGCTTCCCATACCCGTAAGGCTTACGACATTTTTGTCGTCGATGGTCGAGGGCACCTCCAACGTGGTAATGCCCGCATCGCCATACTCGATAGAAATTTCGTTGGTGAGGCTATCAATCGAGAAGTAGTACTGCGCGGGGGTCTGCTCGCCGGCCACGTAGCCATCGTCGTATTCGTCCTTTACGCCCGTGGCGCCCTTCGAGGTCATCCAGAGCCCAAGATCCTCATTCCAGGTTGCTTCGGCTTCGGCGGTCTCCTCTTGCTTCTGCTGCTCGGCGAGTTCCTTACCCTCGACAAGATCGGTGGCGAGCGTACCCACGGGCGTGCTCTCGGTCTGCCCGGCGCCCGTCAGGCCCGCCGCCGATGCAATCTCGGAGGCCGGGGGCGTAGGGGTGTCATCGGCATCGAGCACTGTGGGGCCGGCAGCGCCGGCATCGGCCGCGAGGTCGGCGGAAGCCGAGCCTGACGTTTGGGCGTCAGCCGAATCGGCGGGAGCGGCGTCGGCTACTTGGCCGTTATCCGTCTGCACAAAAGCACCGTCGGTGGTGAGGGTCTCGGCAAACGCGCCCGCGGGCAACGAACCCGTCACCATGGTGAGGGTCACCGCGGCAACGGTCAGGCGGCAGCAAAGCGCTCGAACAGTGGTCCACCTCATGGTCGTTCCTTTCCTGCAAACCAAAAGTCATCCAGCGTAATCGTCGTCCAAAAACAAAGCGAACGGTAGGTTCATATATACGAACCTACCGTTCTACCTGCGCAAACCACCGCAAAGGGGACAGGCACCTTTGCGGTGGTCCTGGACTCGGCCGGTCGGTTTGTCTCGATCTGTAACAGTTAGAGGTCAAATTCCCCGCTTGGTGTTACAGATTGAGATC
>DBFCNY010000157.1:0-2199 GCA_048298285.1 Collinsella sp. | reverse complement strand
GTTATGTATAGAACATTCGTTCGTTTTTAGATACAATGGGTCCAGAAGCAGATGGGCCAGCTCCCTCTTCCCAAGAAGGAGATGGACTATGAGTATTAACGATGTCCTGACGTTGTTGTTGCTTGTAATCGCGGCTGTGGAGCTCGGCATCCACATTGGAGGTCGAATGAAATAGCCGCCCCCGCGTAATGCGAAGACGGCCACTTCTCACGCTACAAACGTGTTTGGGAGTTGGCCAACCCGCTGCAACGGGTGCCATCTGCTTCATCTTATGCGAATCACTGCCTCATTTCAACAAGCCCCTAGGGCTCAAATGGAATCGCGATAATACCTATAATGGCGATAGCTAAAACACGATTCGCTTCCCCATCGGAGGATGTCTATGACCGAAACCACAGCCGCAACTCCCAACGAGACGCGCGATGCCAAGCTCGAGATCATCATGGGCCGCGAGGCACTCGACAAGCTCGCCGATGCCACGGTGCTGGTACTCGGCTGCGGAGGTGTGGGCTCCAACTGCTGCGAGGCACTCGCCCGCGGCGGCATTGGTCATTTTGTAATTCTGGACAAGGACATCATCGCGCCCAGCAATATCAATCGCCAGGCCATCGCCTTTCACAGCACCATCGGCAAGCGCAAGGTCGATGTTATGGAAGCCATGATCCACGATATCAATCCTGCCGCCACCGTTATCAAACGTACCGAATACCTGCTGAGCGACAACATCGACGAGTTCTTCGCGAGCGTTTTGGAGCAGACGGGCGGCAAGCTCGACTACGTCGTCGACGCCATCGACACCATTTCGGCCAAGCTCACCATTGCCAAATATGCTCAGGACCACGGCATTCGTTTGGTTAGTTCCATGGGCGGGGCCAACAAGCTCCATCCCGAGTGCCTGCGCTTTGCCGACATCTTCGATACGGTACGTGACCCCATGAGCCGCATTATGCGCAAAGAATGTAAGAAGCGCGGAATCAAGAGCCTACATGTACTGTTTAGCTGCGAGGAATCGGTTAAGACACAGCCCCGCGACCCTTCCAACATCCACGAGCGCACCGAGCTGGGAACTGCCAGTTTTATGCCGCCCATCATGGGTCAGATGATCGCCGGCGAGGTTATCCGCCAGATCAGCGGGCGCGGCACCGAGCGCGTACGCGCCGACGGCCAACGCCTGGACTAGCAGGATGTCCTGCGATGGAACCGCAATTCTTTGACACGCATTGTCATCTTGATTTGATGCTCGGCCCCGATGCTGCAGCCAGTGAGTCGGCGGCGTTGGGTCTGGGGCTCTTCGACTGCGGGGTCGACCCACGCGACTTTTCGGCCGCAAACGAGCGCGCCCGTCGCCTACCAGGCATCATCGCTGGCGTTGGGCTCCACCCCTGGTGGCTCGCCGACGGCCGCTGCGGTCCTGCCGAAGTCGATCTGCTTTGCGAAGTTGCTGCCCAAGAGCGCTACATCGGCGAGGTGGGACTCGACTTTTCCGCACGCTTTGCCGGAAGTGAGCCGCTACAAATACAGGCATTTGACCGGCTCTGCGATACACTCGTGCAGCATCCTCTTACCGGGCGCGTGATATCAATTCACGCCGTTCGTTCGGCAGGAACCGTACTGGACGCCCTTGAGTCATATGGATTACTCACCCCAAGCCCCAACTCCCCCGCCATCATCTTCCACTGGTTTAGCGGCACCTCGAACGAGTTCGACCGTGCGCGAAACGCAGGCTGTTATTTTTCCGTGAACGAGCGGATGCTCGCTACCAAGCGCGGTCGTGAATACGCCCGACAGATCCCACTCGACCGTCTGCTGCTCGAAACCGACGCTCCAGCCGAACCGCAAGCAGATGCAAGCGCGCGACAGCTCATCACATCGCTAAAAAGCGCCTCCCTGCACATCGCCGAACTTAAAAACTGCGCCGAGGAGAGCGTCGAATCAACCGTTTTAGGAAATTCGCACTCCATATTTGACTTCAACTGACCCCGGTGGGCAAAAAACGCCAAATATGAGTACTGCTGCAAAGCTAGTAGCATTATATTGTGACAAAAGAACGCCTTGATAATGTACAGCTGTTCATTATCAAGGCGTTTTAGCATGGCTAAAGCCATATTTAACAGGTTATAATCGCCCCCAGGCGCTCAACCAGGGCCTTAAAAGCATAATTTCCCTGTTACTAAATTAGTGACAGTACTCATATTTGGC
>DBFCNY010000156.1:0-3900 GCA_048298285.1 Collinsella sp. | reverse complement strand
CCATCGAGCGGCACATGTCGAGCGAGATGTACCGCAACGCCGTCACCGCGAACGAGTACTACCGCCAGCACAACGTCACGATCAACCGTTTCGTGCAGAAGATCTACTCGTGCTCCGGTGCCGAGGCCGAGGACTTCACAGCCTCGAAGCTGAGGCTGGCGAGTAACCTGTTCAAGCGCCTAAACGTCCAGCGCTGCACGTACTCGCTCGGTAAGGGCGTGAGCTTCGTGGACGTCTCGGCGGGCGGCAAGGACACGACCAAGGAGGGGCTTGGCGACCGCTTCGACGACGACGTCATGGAGATGGGGCTCAAGGCGCTCATCCACGGTGTGTCATTCCCGTTTTGGAACCTCGACCACATCGACGTGTTCACCGCCGATGAGTTCTGTCCGGTGTGGGACGAGTACTCGGGGGCGCTATACGCCGGCGTGAGGTTCTGGCGGCTCGACTCCGACCACCCGTGGCATGCGACCCTCTACGAGCAGGACGGCTACACGGAGATGGTGTCGGGCGGCAGCGGCTTCGACTTCGAGGTGGCCGAGGCCAAGCGCGCCTACAAGGTCACGTATCGGGAGATACCGGCGGACGGGATGAAGCTGGCCGTCGATGCGGAGAACTACTCCCGTCTGCCAATCGTGGCGGTCTGGGGCAGCGACGCGCACCAGAGCACGCTCGTCGGCATGCGCGAGAGCATCGACGCCTACGACCTCATCAAGAGCGGCCTGGTGAACGACACGCGCGACTGCGCACAGATCTACTGGCTCATCAACGGAGCCGGCGGCATGGACGACAGGGACCTCGACCTGTGGCGGGCGAAGCTCAAGCTGACGCACGTGGCCGAGGTCGACGCCGAGCAGGGGCAGTCCGTGACGCCGTACACGCAGGAGGTGCCCGTCGAGGGCCGCAAGGAGACGCTGGCGCAGATCAAGGCCGACATCTACGAGGACTTCGGCGCGCTGGACGTCCACACCATCGCGGCGGGGGCGACCAACGACCATATCGACGCGGCATACCAGCCGATGGACGAGGAGGCCGCCGAGTTTGAGCGCCACATCCGCGAGGGTATCATGGACATCCTTGCGTTGCAGGGCATCGAGGACACGCCCGTATTCACGCGCACTCGCATCAGCAACACCAAGGAGCAGGTCGAGACCGTGTGTCTGGAGGCCGAGTGGCTGGACGAGGAGACGATCCTGCGAAAGCTGCCGAACATCACGCCCGACGAGAGGGCGAAGATTTTGGAGCGCAAGCAGCGGGAGCAGGAGGAGCGCATGGCAGCGCTGCCGCCCGCCCTGGCGGCGAACGCGAAGGGTGCCCAGGAGGGCGACGAGGACGAGGAAGGTGATGAGTGATGGCGGCATTGCAGGTGCTTGACGGCGAGCTGTGGCAGTGGGACACCGGGCGCGAGGTCGAGGTTGTCGGCTGCGAGCAGGTGCATTTCGCCAAGTCGACCACGGGGACGTGCTACACGGTCGAGGTCGCCGGCAACAAGGCGAAGATTCCCGACGAGCTGCTTCAGGCAGCGGGTCGCGTGTACGCTTGGGCCTATATCACGGATGAGTCCTATGGCGGGCGCACGCGCATCGAGGCGCTCTGGGACGTAAAGAGGCGAGCCAAGCCCGCCGAGTACATCTACGAGCCGAGCGACCAGCGCACCATTAAGGACGCGGAAACGGCGCGAGACGAGGCCAAGGCCGCGCAGAAGGCGGCGGAGGCCGCGCGCGACAGGGCTGTCGCCGCCGAGGTCAAGGGGGCACGCGCCACGACGCTCGCCTCGGGCTCGGAGGCAACGGCGGCGATGGAGGGCAACGTGCTGGTCGTCGGCGTGCCGAAGGGCGACGCGCTGAGGTACAGCGACCTCACCGCCGAGCAGATCGCGGAGCTCAAGAAGCCCGCGACGGACGCGGCGGCTGGCGTGAACAAGGTCAACAACGAGTTCAAGCAGCTCAAGGCTTCTGTCGAAACGGCGGAGAAGGACCGCGCCGACGCCGAGGCGGGGCGCAAGGAGAAAGAGACCGAGCGCGGGCAGAACGAGACGGAGCGCAAGGAGGCTGAGGCCGGACGCAAGACCGCCGAGCAGAAGCGCGAGCAGGATTCGACCAAGGCCCTCGCCGACGCGCAGGCGGCGCTCAAGGACGCCAAGACGGCAGCCCTGAACTACCAGTCGATTATCGACTCGGCGGCTGCCGTGACGGCGCTGGGACTCAAGAAGGTAAACGGCAAGATTTGCCAGATGCGAAAGGTAGGTGCCTAAATGGCCGATACGCAGGCAACCGAGCAGGCAACCGAGGGGTTCGAGTACGCGGACCCGCTGGCATCGGACAAGGCGGTGTGGGCGCTTGTCGGAGCGGTAAAGAACCTGGGCGACCAGAAGGCGCTCGAGCGCGACGCCTCGACGGGCCGCTACTCCAACGAGAGCGTCGCCGCGATGGTGGACAAGCACAAGACGGGGCTGGTGTACACGTTCCTCATCCCGGCGGGCAGCCCCACCGACATCCAGCCCATGAGCGCCGCCGCGAAGCGCGTGGCCTCCACCGAGTTCGTGCCCGCGACGGCGACGAGCGCGGCTGTCGACCCGTTCGACACCGAGGGCGGCCCGTGGTTCCACGTGTCCGCCAACGCCGGTGCCGACGCCGACGGCGTGCCGTGGGTCGAGGCCATCGACGGCGTCGACTACGGCTTCTCGCGCGTGGACAACGGACACGGCAACAACGTCTACGAGATCGCGCCGGTCGTGTGGCAGGCGGTCGAGGTGCTGACGAACGGCAACCTGCTCGTCTCGTGGTCCGACAGCCGATTCAGCGGCTCGCAGCCGAACCCCAAGGCGTTGCTGCCGGACGGCACGCTGCGACCGTACATGCTGACGCCGACGTATCCCATGAGCATCGACGCCGACGGGCGCCCGCGCTCCGTCTCGGGCGCGAAGGTCGCCAACCGCACGACGTCGCACGACTCGCTCGTCGACCTTTGCAAGACCGCGACCACGGGCTACTCGGGCATGAGCGTCTACGACCAGTGGTATATCAACTTCCACCAGTTGACCAAGACGCTCTGCAAGTCCTCCCAGGTGGACTTCCCGGGCTGCACGGACTTCAACATCCAGATCCACCCCGCGCTCGCCGAGACGGGCGTCACGCGCGTGGTCGTCACCGCCGAGCAGGCGGCGAAGATTCCCGTGGGTGCGTCGATGATGTACGGCACCGACACGGGCACCACGTGCCCCGACCGAGGCGCCGCGGCGGCGTACGACGTGTTCGACGGCGCGGTCGTCGGCGGCAAGGAGACGCTCGCAGACGGCAACGTGGCGCTTCTCATGGACGTCGCCAAGGCGTTCGACACGACCGTGAACACATGGCTCCAGAGTGCGCCGTGGTGCACGGGCAACACCGATGCCCTCGTGGGCGACGGCCAGGTGGCGAAGGACGGCAAGCATCCGTTCAAGGTCGGCGGCGTCGAGACGGGGCTGGGCCTGTGGGAGTTCATGGGCGATACGCTCTTCGTCTCCGACGGCACGGGCTTCGGCATCGCGGTCAACCCCGACACTCGCAATGAGAAGAAGAACGCCGTGGCGGACGGGGTGACCCCGACGGCGGCGTGCATGCCGACGGCAGATGGCTACATGCTCGACATCCAGTTCGTCAACGGCCTTATCTTGGGAAAGGGGCTCGGCGGCTCGGCGACGACCGGTGTCGGCGACTACTTCTACTTCGACACCTCCGGCGGCAAAGTCAAAGGCACAATCCGTCTGGTTCGGTTCCTCGGCGTCCTGTGGAACGGCTCGAGCGCCGGTCTTCGTTGCGCGAACTCGTGGGGCTGGTCCGGTTGGGCCGCTTGGTGCTTCGTCTCCCGGCTTTCTGCTACGGGCCGTAGCCGGGGGTGAATCAGGGCGTAGCCCTGAGA
>DBFCNY010000155.1:0-2807 GCA_048298285.1 Collinsella sp. | reverse complement strand
CGGCCCTCCCGTCTCCTGCGCCCCTCCCGGAACTGTCCACATCAGTGTAGCCAATCCAGAGGGTGGTCTCCTGGTACATGGCCAGGTCGGAGAACTCGAGGGCGTGGTCGGCCCTCATGGCGCCGATCCCGGCGCCCGACGTGGTCGTCACCGACGGCGGGAGCGGGTTCGCCAAGGCCGTGCGCGAGACCTGGCCGCGCACCAGGGTCCAGAGGTGCACCTTCCACGCCTTCTCGCAGGTCAAGCGCTACACGACGACGCGGCCGAAGCTCCAGGCGGGGCGCGAGCTCTACCTCATCGCGCGCGACCTCATGGGCATCGAGGCGCTGCACCAGGCCGAGATCTGGGTCGAGCGCTACCTCGACTGGTGCGGGTTCTGGGCCGACTTCCTGGAGGACAGGACCGTGGTGGACGGCAGGAGGGTCTACACCCACGAGAGGCTGAGGCGGGCGCGCTCGTCGCTGTCGTCGCTGGTGTCGGCGGGGACGCTGTTCACCTACCTCGACCCCGCCCTGGCCAAGGCCGGCCCGCTGCCGTCGACCAACAACATGATCGAGGGAGGGGTGAACTCGCAGCTGAGGGCCGTCCTGCGCAACCACCGGGGGCTGACGTCGGTCAAGCGCGTGAAGGCGGTGTTCTGGTGGTGCCACGCGCACTCGGGGGACGCGAGGACGGCGCGCGAGAAGCTCGCCACGATGCCGACCGACGCGGACATCGACTTCCTGTTCAGCGTCTACTCCGCCTCGCCGTCGCGCGAGGACGGAGGGCCGGAGTGGGGCGACAGGGCCGTGTGGGAGGACCTCCACCACAGGGACCCGTACCCGTTCTGGCTGGATTAATGGATGGAAACGGATGTTCTATCGGGACACACATTTTGTCCTATAAGCCGCTAATGCCGATATATCAGTTGGGGCGAAATACAAGATGTGATGAGATGGAGCGTCAGAGCGTCCATGACGCCCACCTGCCATATTTGCCCTTTACCGATTTGCCGAGTCTTTGCGGCCCCATTGCCGATCACCCGTGCGACAATGCGCCGGACGAGAAAGGAATCCGATGGAATCGACTGATGTACTGGTAATTGGATCTGGCATTGCGGGCCTTTGTGCCGCCATCGAAGCGGCACGCACTGGCGCAACCGTCGCTGTGGCAACCGCCGGCAAGACCATGAGTGGATCGAGCTTCTTCCCTGGAACCTGGGGCCTAGGGCTTATCGGACCCGTTAACGAAGACGACGAACAAGACCTCATCGACACCATCCAGACCGTCGGCGGCGGTGTCTCCGACCCCGAGCTTGTCCAGACGTTTGTCCACGGCATTCCCCAAGCAATTGAATGGCTCGAGCAAGACCTGGGCGTTGAACTCAAGCGTCCGCAAAACGCTGAGAGTGCTCAACAAAAGCAATTTATCCCCTGCTTTGATCACAAGACGCGCATGTGGCGCGGTCTCACCCGCAAGCCCCTTGAGGACGCTCTGACGACCTGGATCGAGTCGCTCGGCATTCGCCTGCTCCCCCGCCATGAGCTTATCGACCTTATTGAGGACACGAACGGCAGAATCACCGGAACCGTGCTCTACAACCTCACCGAAGATCGAATCGTGCCCTGTGCCACCAAAGCCACGATCATCGCAGCCGGTGGCACAGGCGGCCTGTTCGAGCGCAGCCTTACGTCGGCTGATGTGCTCAGCTCCTCGCAGGCCATCGCTCTGGCGCACGGCGCATCGCTTACTAATATAGAGTTCATGCAAATGATGCCCGGCTTCATCGAGCCCAAGCGCAACCTGGTCTTCAACGAGAAAACCTGGCGCTACGTACATGTAGACCAGCCGGCAGATATTGCCGACGACAAGCTAGACGACCTGCTCGAGCAGCGCTCTGGATATGGTCCTTTCACGTCACGCTTGGCCTCCCGCGCTATCGATCTTGCCATCGATCAGGCAGGCGCCGAAGGCCTGGCGCTCCGCTACGACTTCCCCCGCGAGGATGTCCCAGAGTTTGTGCAGACCTGTGCCCCCTGGCTGCAAGACGAGCACGGCCTCGCCCCGACTGACGAGATGCGCGTTGCGATGTATGCCCACGCCGCTAACGGCGGTATCAAGATCGATAAGACCGCGTACACGGGCGTTGAGGGCCTCTACGCTTGCGGTGAGGCGACAGGCGGCATGCACGGAGCCGACCGCATTGGTGGCTTATCAAGTGCCAACGGCATCGTGTTCGGGCGCATCGCGGGCACATCGGCAGCCCTTGCAGCGCAGAAGGAGCCTGAGGCAGCCCTGAAGGCGGATATCACCCTCCCCCAGTACGGCATTGCCACAACAGATGCCAAACGCCTGACACACAGCCTTAGGCACACGATGAGCACCTATTGTATGATCAACAGGACCGAAACAGGCCTATCCGAGGCCCTGCAACAGCTTGAAAGCCTGCAAGACGAAGCCACGGCTCTAAATAAGCCACATGCCAACGACAGCGAAATCGCTGCCCTCGCCCGCCTGCAGTCGCAGATTCGACTAGCACAGGAAATGGTCAAAGCCATGCGCAAGCGAACTGAAAGCTTAGGTTCGCACTATCGAGCGGACTAAGCTGAGCACCTGTTCAAAACAGAACACAACTACTCGATATCTATGGGCCCCGCGAACTCGAAGTGGCGCGGGGCCCATTCGTGTCCGCGCGGGCAAATATACTCATTCTGAATACGGAGTCGACATAGCCCACGTAGACAAACGAACAGAAAGGAAGAGATATGGACAGCAGGGATATTGAGAAATGGCGTGTCGAACTTGACAGCTACGCCCATGTAGAAGAC
>DBFCNY010000154.1:0-2010 GCA_048298285.1 Collinsella sp. | reverse complement strand
GCGTACCACCATCCCGCAGGTGAAGGAGAAGCTGCCCGTGCTCCAATCGATTACCGACGAGGGATTCATGACCGATATCTCGGTGCTGAAGCTCGAGGAGATTCGCTGTGAGTTGCGCGGGCTCCTGCGCTTTCTTCAAGGGGGCGACGGGCGTCGCGATGTGGTGACGCATCTCGCCGACCCCATCACCGAGGTTAAGTACGGGGTCGCGGCGAGCCCGGGCGAGGACTTCACCGACTACAAGATGAAGGTCGAGCGCTGGGTGCGCGACTTCAGCGACACGCTTGTCGTGCAGAAGCTGCATCGCAACTTGCCCATGACCGAGTACGAGTTCTCCCAACTTGAACGCATTTTCACCCATGAGCTGGGCAGTTCGGACGACTACGAGCGCGCCTTCGGCGACACGCCCTTCGGGCTTCTGGTGCGAAAGCTTGTGAAGCTCGACCACGATGCCGCCATGGAGGCGTTCGCAGGCTTCATGAACTCGGGCGATCTGAACGAGCAGCAGATCGCGTTCGTGCACAAGGTCGTGGACTACATTGTGGAGAACGGGTATATGGAGCCCAAGGCGTTGACGCAGCCGCCCTTCGACAGGCCGCGCTCGTTCGTGCGCATGTTCAATACCCGGCAGCAGATGGGACTAGTCGCCGTCATCAACAAGATCAAGGAAAACGCGGAGAGGCCCGCCGCGTAGCATTTCCTTCTTACGTGGCACCTTCCTTTTAGGTTTCACTCCATGAGGAAGGCGTTGCTATGAGAAGGACAATAGAACGAATCGACAGACTTATGGCCTCGGTTCTGAACGTCGAGCAGGCGGCGGAGCTCCACGCCGTTCTGGTGGCCTGTCTCGTCGGCGAGGGCGGAGGCTCGTGCGGATGCAAGACGATTGCGGAGTACGTTGAGCTGTTCCTTTCGGCCAAGAGGCTGGAAGGGTGCTCGGAGAGGTCGCTTCGCTACTATGCGAGCACTCTGGCGCGCTTTTGCGACGAGGTTTCCAAGCCCGCGCACGACGTCACTACCGACGATATCCGCGACTACCTGATGGGCTATTCGGGCGACGGTAGGGTTGGAAAGACCACCGTCGACAACATCCGGCGCGTCATATCGAGCTTCTTCTCGTGGCTCGAGGAGGAGGACTACATCTACAAGAGTCCCGTGCGACGAATCAAGAAGATAAAGACGTCGCGCGTACTCAAGCCCGTCTATTCGGACGAATCGCTCGAGCTTCTTCGTGATTCATGCGGGGAGGTTCGCGATTTGGCGATAATTGATCTGCTTTCGTCGACGGGCATCAGGGTTGGCGAGCTTGTGCAGCTCAACAGGCGGGATATCGATTTCGATTCGCGCGAATGCGTGGTCCACGGCAAGGGTGACAAGGAGCGTCGGGTCTATTTCGATGCTCGCGCCAAGACGCACTTGCTAGCATACCTCGAATTGCGCGAAGACGATACGCCAGCCCTGTTCGTTTCGCTCCATCGGCCCCATCGCCGTCTGGAGATAAGCGGCGTTGAGGCGCGCCTACGGAAGCTCGGCGAGGATTCCGGCGTCAAACACGTACATCCCCATAAATTCAGGAGAACGCTCGCTACAAAGGCGATAGACAAGGGCATGCCTATAGAGCAGGTGCAGGTCTTGCTTGGTCACAGCAAGATAGACACGACGCTTTGCTACGCGATGGTCGACCAGGAAAATGTGAAGAGATCGCATCGGAAATACATATCGTGATGCCGAGCAAACCCCAATTTGTCGGGGAACGCGAAACGGTCAAACTGAGCGAAATCGCAAAAATCAAAGCTGGCAACGTAGCGCCTAAAAAAGATGCGTTTACGGAAGACGGCATACCGTTTGTTCGCGCTGGTAGCTTAACGAATCTGCTTGCTGGGGGAAGTCTCGCTGACCTCGAGAAAATTGACGGTGGCACCGCCCAGAAATTGCGTCTAACCCTGTTCCCTGCGGGGACGGTTGTCTTCGCAAAAAGCGGAATGTCATGCATGACGGGAAACGTATATG
>DBFCNY010000153.1:0-10039 GCA_048298285.1 Collinsella sp. | reverse complement strand
AGGAAAGCACTTAATGTGCTTTCCGTCTTGCGCAGGACTGTAGAGCAGCAAACTTAACCCGCCCCGGCCCCCGATGGCCCCAGACCGGAGGGATGGACCAGTTCAGATGGGGCTTTGATGCATGGGTGGTCTGTTGTTGTGCAAATGGGTATCATATTGTGGTTATTGCATCGACTCTGTGATGCATGTTTGTACGTTCCCGGCGGTCGGTTTGCCAGAAGCGCCCCGTCGGTTGTTCCAGACCCGTTTCGAAGAAAGGAAACCACACTAACCTATGGCAGCTAAAAAATCATCTCCCTTGAAGATCATCCCGCTCGGCGGCCTTGACGGCATCGGCAAGAACATGACGGTCTTCGAGTGCGGCGACGACATGGTGCTCGTCGACGCCGGCCTCATGTTCCCGGATGACTCCCAGCCCGGTATCGACCTGGTGCTTCCCGACTACACCTATGTTTTGGAGAACGAGGAAAAGCTCCGCGGTATCGTCGTCACCCACGGCCACGAGGACCACACCGGTTCGCTTCCGTATCTGCTGCAGGACCTCAACAATAAGGTGCCCATCTTCTCGAGCAAGCTGACGCTTGGCTTTATCGAGGGCAAGCTTTCTGAGTTCCGCATCCGCGCGCCCAAGTTCCGCGAGGTTAAGGGCGGCAGCCATGTCAACCTCGGCGGCATCTCGCTCGACTTCTTCTCGATGACGCACTCCATCCCCGGCGCTCTGGGCGTGTTCATTCGCACCAATCAGGGCACCGTTATGCACACTGGCGACTTTAAGCTCGACCAGACGCCCATCGATGGTGTCACGCCCGACTATGCCGCTATCAGCCGCTTTGCCAAGCAGGGCATCGACCTGCTGCTTTCCGACTCCACCAACGCCACGGTTCCCGGCTTTACCAAGTCCGAGGCCGAGGTTGGTCCCAACCTGCTGCATGCCATCAAGAACGCCCCGGGTCGCGTGTTCGTCGCGTCGTTCTCGAGCCATATCCATCGTTTGCAGCAGATCTGCGATGCCGCCCGCAAGTGCGGCCGTAAGGTCGTTGTGACCGGTCGCTCCATGCTCACTAACACCCGCGTGGCGCGCGAGCTGGGCTACCTCAACATCGACGATGCCGATATTATCGATGCCTTCGACATTGATAACCTGCCTGACGACAAGATCGTTGTCATGTGCACCGGTTCGCAGGGCGAGCCGCTGTCGGCCCTGTCTCGCATGGCCAACGGCGAGCACAAGACGCTCTCTATCCACGAGGGCGATACCGTCATCCTCTCGGCAACTCCCGTTCCCGGCAACGAGAAGGCCGTCCAGCAGGTCGTCAACAGCCTGGCCAAGCTCGGCTGCGACGTGTGGGATAAGAACCGCGCTCTCGTCCACGTCTCGGGTCACGGTAGCCAGGAGGAGCTCAAGCTCCTGATGGCCATGGCCAAGCCCACGTACTTTATGCCGGTTCACGGTGAAGCCGTGCATCTGCGCGCCCATGCCCAGCTGGCCCGAAAGATGGGCATCAAGGACGATCATATCTTTATCCTCGATAACGGCGACACGCTCGAGATGCGCGGTGGTATCGTCAAGCGCGGTACGCCCGTCGAGTCCGGTGTCGTTTACGTCGACGGCTTGCGTATCGGCGATACCGACCCCATCGTCCTGCGCGATCGTCAGAAGCTCGCCAATGACGGTATGGTCACGGCCGTCGCCATCGTCTCGCTTAAGCACAAGAAGATCGAGGCCATCGAGTTCTCGGGCCGCGGCGTCTCGTTTGCCATCGACGACCAGTTCTCCGAGGATGCCTCCGCGTCCATTATGAAGACGATCGAGAAGGGCAAGTTCAGCTTTACGAGCAGCGGTTCCGATGCCATTCGCAAGGCCGTGCGCGACTCGCTCTCCAACTTTATCTGGAGCCGTACGCGCACTCGTCCGATGATCATCCCGGTCGTCATGGAGGTTTAGTTTGGCGCGCGGATCTGCACAAAACGCCAAAGGCAATAAGGCCAACAACCAACCGGCATCTGCTAAGGGTGCCGGTTCCCATCTGCGTGCCAATAAGGGTCACGAGTCCGAGTTCGATGATTTCGAGCCCTTGGTCGAGCCCTCGGCCAACCGCGATATCGCCGGCGTGGTCATTGCCGTCTTGGCGATTGCGTCCTTTATTGCCGTGATTTCGCCGGCGACTGCGCCCGTTACGGCTGCGGTTGCCGGTTTCTACCACTTGGGCTTTGGTCTGGGCGCCTACGTGCTGCCGATCGTCATTTTGCTGTTTGCCGCCACGCTCTTTTTAGGCGAGGACTCGCCGCTCAACGCGCGCTCTGTTGCGGGCGGCGCCGTGGTCTTTATCGCCGTCGTCTCCATTCTTTCGTTGATGGTGCCAGGTACGAGCGACTCGTGCGACCTTATGTTCACGCCGCAAAATCTGTCCGCCTCGGGTGGCTACATTGGTGCGTTTATTGCGAGTGCGCTGCAGAATGCCCTGGGTAAGCCTATCGCGATGGTGGTCCTGTTGGGCCTTGTCGTCGTGGGCTTGGTCATCATTGGCTTTTCGGTGGGCGGCGTTTTGCGCTCTGCCCGCGACCGTGCGGCAGATTTTGCCGAGCGCCGTCGTGCCGACGTCAACGCGAGTCCGTGGGGTGACGATGAGGCCCTGTCGGTGCCTGGTGTCGCCCGTCCGCATCTGAGCATTCTTCGTCAAAAGGGCTCCGATGCGGCCGTGACTACGGTTATGGGTAGCGAAGTCGATCCGATTCTGGACGATGAGGACGTGGACGAAGATTCGTTTGTCGACGTGTCTGAGGCCGTGGAGGCCGAGCGGGCCAAGACAACGCTGTTGCCGCGCCGCCATGCCAAGAAGGGCAAGGCTGCGCCCAAACTCAATACGAGTGAGCCCGACCCGTCTTGGTCCGAGAGCGAGATTGAGCTCACCGAGGGTGATGACGAGGACGACGAGGCTCCGATTGAGACCGCAAAGACAACTTTGCTGCCGCGTCGCCATGCAAAGCGCGACCAGGTAACCGGTCAGCTTTCGATGGAAGACGACCCCGATAAGATCGACGAGTCCGAGCCGCCGTTTGCCGTGAATCCTGTCTCGGCAGCACCTCAGATCCCCGACTTCTTGAAGCATCCCAAGGTTGCCGATGCGCCTGCCTTGAGTGCTGTCGAATCGGCTGCGGCCAGCGATGGGGGAACGGACGGCGGCGCCGCAGATAACGAGGGCGAAGAAGAGGACGGCCTCAAACTTCCGCCACTTGAGATTCTGCATGCCAACCCGCAGTCGGCTTCTGCCGCGTCTTCGGATAAGGAGCTGGAGCAGACCGCTGAGTCACTGCAATCCACCTTGCTTGAGTTTGGCCGCAGTGCCCGCGTGGTCGGCTGGATCGCCGGCCCCACGGTGACGACCTTTAAGCTGCAACCTGGCGAGGGCGAGCGCGTGAGCAAGATTTCGAGCCTCGAGGACGATATTGCGCTTTCGCTCGCCGCCCAGTCGGTTCGTATCTTTGCCCCGATCCCCGGCACCTCGCTCGTGGGCATCGAGATTCCCAACCGCAAGCGCCAGAACGTCAATCTGGGCGACGTGCTGCCCTATGTGAAGGGCGGTCCGCTCGAGCTTGCCATCGGCCGCGACGCCGAGGGCACGCCGGTCGTCGCCGACCTCGCCAAGATGCCTCACCTGTTGATCGCCGGTACGACCGGTTCTGGTAAGTCGGTGATGATCAATTCCATCATCACGACCTTGCTCATGCGGGCCCTTCCCGAGGACGTTCGCCTGATCATGGTCGACCCCAAGCGCGTCGAGCTTGCGGGCTATAACGGTCTGCCGCATCTCTATGTGCCCGTGGTGACCGAGCCCAAGCAGGCCGCGAGCGCCCTGCAGTGGGCCGTGTCCGAAATGGAGCGCCGCCTGAAGGTATTCGAACGCCTCAACGTCCGTAAGATTTCGACCTACAACGAAAAGCAGGCCGCCGGCGAGTTTGAGCATTACGACAACCCGCCCCAGAAGATGCCCTATCTGGTCATTATCATCGACGAGCTTTCGGACCTGATGATGGTCGCCGGCAAGGATGTCGAGGCCTCGATCGTGCGTATCGCCCAGCTGGGCCGTGCCGCCGGTATTCACCTTATCGTGGCTACGCAGCGCCCCAGCTCCAACGTGGTGACGGGCCTCATCAAGGCCAACATCACCAACCGCATCGCCTTTAACGTCGCCACGGGCATTGACTCGCGCGTCATTATCGACCAGATGGGTGCCGAAAAGCTTACCGGTTTGGGCGACATGCTGTTCTCCAAGGTCGACTGGGGCAAGCCTCGCCGTATCCAGGGCTGCTTCGTCTCGGACGACGAAATCAACGAGATTGTCGAGTTCGTCAAGTCGCAGAGCGAGCCCGACTACCACGAGGAGATCCTGTCTGCCGTGGCGCCCGCTTCCATGTCCATGGCGGGTGGCGGCGGCATTGTCCGCACCGGAGTCGCCGAGCCGCAAGACGATGATCCGCTCATTTGGGAAGCCGCCCATATTGTGGTGGAATCGCAGCTTGGCTCCACATCTGGCCTGCAACGTCGTCTGAAGGTTGGTTATGCGCGTGCCGGGCGTATTATGGACATGCTGGAAGAAAAGGGTGTCGTCGGCCCGCCCGACGGTTCCAAGCCGCGCGAGGTCCTGTTGGACGAGGAGGGGCTTGCCGCGCTGGAATCTGTCGACGCCGAGATGGCACGTGAAGATCGTGAGTTTGGAGGATTCTGATGGCTGCACGCTTTGGTGACATGCTGCTCGAGCAGCGTCGCCGAATGGGCCTTTCCATTCAGCAGGTCGCCAACACCATCAAAATCAGGCCGCAGATCATCGAGTTTTTCGAGACCGGTAACTTTGCTTCGATGCCGCCGCGCGGCTATGCGCAGGGCATGATTTCGAGCTATGCTCGCTTTTTGGGCCTCAATCCGCGCGAGGTCGTCAATGCCTACTTTGACGACCTGATGGCATACGAACGCGAGACGTCGCAGCAGGGCGGTCGTTTTCAGGACGCCGCCGGCTACGTCAATTCGCGTTCCTCGGTCGATAACGGGCGCTTCCTGATGGTTCAGGGCGGTCGTTCGACCCGCTATGGACAGCGTCCTCAGCAGGCCGGTTATATTACCGAGACGGGTTCGGGCGAGGAAATTCGCTCACAGCGTGACCGGTTCCGCAGTACGCCGATGCCCGAGGACCGTGCACTTCCCGCTGCCCGCGGCGTGGCTCGTGACCCTCGTGCCGGCTACGGCGACGGCGGCTATTCCGATCGCGGTTACCGTGGGGTCTCTTCTGGTCGCTCTCGTGGCGGCTATGCGGACGCCGATACCACGCAGGTGACGCCGCGTCTTCGTTCTCAGTCGCAGCCGTATGGCCAGCGCTCTTCGGCTCCGCGTTCGGGCCAGCGTGGCTATCAAGGCCGCGGTGAACTTGCGCCCCGTTCGGGTCAGCACAGCCTTCAGGGCCAGGGTGGCTATCGCGGCCGATCCGATAGCAATCGTGGCCGTATGCCTCAGGGAGGCGGCCGCAGCAGTTCCAGTCGTGGACGCGGCGGATCACGTACTCCTCAAAACAACGGGCTCGATCCGCGTATCGTCTACGCGGGCATCGGTGCCGTTGCGCTGCTGTTGATTCTGCTCATCGTGGTGCTTCTGCGCGGCTGCGGCTCCTCGGCGCCCGAGGCGACGCCTGAGACGCCCGCTGCCACCAAGACAACGACTAAGAAGTCTTCTAAGAAGACCGAAACGGTCGACGAGGACGAAGACACCGATGAGGCGACGGATGAGTCGACTGATTCGGACGCTACCAAGACGACGGCCAAGAAGGAAGAGAACGAGGTTACGAAGGTCAAAGTCTCCGTTGCCAAGGGAAAGACCGCGTGGATTGAGGTCAAGGTCGACGGCAAGTCGGTCTATGGCGCCCAAGCGACTGGCCCCTTTGAGCAGGAGTACTCGCCCGAGTCCTCGATCGAGATCACCACGTCCAAGCCTTCCGATGTCACCGTTACCAAGAACGGTGAAAAGGTCCGTTACGATACCAAGACCTCCGGCGTGGCACGTGTGACGATCACCGTTCCCAAGAAGGAGACGACTGATTCCGAGAATGGTGAAAGTTCTGATGGTACCGACACCACCGATGGTGCCGATACCACCGACGGCACCGATGCCCAGTCCACGGATGGCTCCGATACCGCAACTGACGGTCAGACGCCCACCGATTCTACCGACTATTCGTACGATAGCTATTAAGCCGCTCGTACGCGAAAGGAAACATCATGGCTAAAGATTCCAGCTTCGACGTCGTGTCCGAGGTCAACATGCAAGAGGTCGACAACGCCTTCCAGCAGACCACGCGCGAGATTTCCCAGCGCTATGACCTTAAGGATTCCGGCGCCACGATCGAGCTTTCGAAGGGCGACAAGCTCTTTACGATCAACGCCCCGGCCGACTTTGTCTCCAAACAGATTGTCGACGTGCTGAGTTCCAAGCTCATCAAGCGCGGCATCGACCTCAAGGCCGTGTCCTGGGATGCTCCGCAGGCGGCATCGGGCGGCACCGTGCGCGTGCTCGGCCATATCGTCGAGGGTATCGACCAGGCGACCGCCAAGAAGATCAACAAGGACATCAAGGACCAAAAGCTCAAGGTCAAGGTGACCATCGAGGCCGACAAGCTGCGTGTTTCCTCTGCTTCGAAGGACGCGTTGCAGACCGTGATCCAGTTCCTGCGCGACCAGGACTACGGCCAGCCGCTGCAGTTCACCAACTACCGCTAATATCATTCGAAAGGACCGCTCTCCAACATGGATACACCGTTGGGCTCCGTGCTCTACATCACCCTCGGGTGCGCTAAGAACGAGGTTGACACCGACCGCATGCGTTCTCTTTTGACCGCCGCAGGCTACGAGGAGGTATTCGACCCGCAGGATGCCGATATCGCCATCGTCAATACATGCTCGTTCCTCGCCTCCGCAACGTCCGAGAGCATCGAGACCACGCTCGAGCTCGCCAACGAGGTGCAGGACGGCGTTCGTTCTTGCCCCATCGTTATGTGCGGGTGCGTGCCGTCGCGCTATGGCGACGACCTGCCTGACGAGCTGCCCGAGGTCGCTGCCTTTGTGAAGGCCGACGAGGAGGACGGCATCGTGGCGGTCATCGATGGCGTGCTGGGTGTCGAGCGTGAAATCGCTGCCTATATCCCGCAAGTCAAGCGTACCGTCGAGGGTGCCGTTGCCTACGTCAAGATTTCCGATGGCTGCAACCGCTTCTGCAGCTTCTGCATGATCCCGTATATCCGCGGTCGTTATCACTCGCGCAATGCCGAGAGCATTATCTCCGAGGTGCGCGACTTGGTTGCCGGTGGCGTGCGCGAGTTCGTGTTGATCGGCCAGGACACGGGCATCTGGGGTACCGACTTTGCGGATGAGGACGTCGCTGAGGGCTCGCCGCGCAATCTGGCGCAGCTGCTGCGCGCCGTCGCCGAGGCTGTGCGCCCGCAAAACGTCTGGGTCCGCGTGCTCTATCTGCAGCCCGAGGGCATGACCGATGAGCTTATCGATACGATTCGCGATACGCCCGAGGTGCTGCCCTATATCGATATCCCCGTGCAGCACTGCGATGCTCGTATACTCAAGGCTATGCGCCGTTCCGGTTCGCGCCAGGAGCTCGAGGACCTGTTCCGCGATCTGCGTGAGCGTATCCCCGGCATCGTGATCCGTTCCACGGCTATGGTCGGCTTCCCGACCGAGACCGACGACGAGTTCCGCGACCTTATCGACTTTATGGACACCGTCGGCTTTGACTACACGAGCGTCTTTGCCTACTCGCAGGAGGAGGGCAGCCTGGCCGCTAAGATGGAGGGTCAGGTCGACGAAGAGGTCAAGCTCGAGCGCGCCCAGGAGGCCATGGACCTGGCCGAGTCGCTCGGTTTTGCCGCCACCGCCGCACATGTGGGCGAGCGCGCCCAGGTGATCGTCGACGGTATCGAAGAAACCGAGGACGGCGCCGAGCTGATCGGCCATGCCTGGTTCCAGGCGCCCGATTCCGATGGCGCGGTCCACTTGGACGCCAGCGAGGCGTCCGTGGGCGATATTCTGACGGTCGAGTTTACCGATAGCTTCTGCTATGAGCTTATCGGCCATGTTGTGGAGTAGGAGAGCATCGTGGCAAACGAGAGCAATAAGGAACTGACGAGTGTTTGGACGCCCGCCAACATCGTGACGTGCGTTCGCATCGTCTTTATCCCGGTGTTCATGATCGTGTCGGCGCTTTCTCACACGAGCGTTGCCGGTACGGATTGGAGCACCTTCGACGGCCCGCTCGCCGCCGCTGCCTTCATTCTGTATGTGATCCTGTCGTGCACCGATAAGGTCGACGGTTATCTGGCGCGTTCGCGCAACGAGATCACCGACTTCGGTAAATTCTTGGACCCCATCGCCGATAAGCTGCTCGTGTTCTCGGCCCTGCTGCTGTTCCTGGATTTTGGCGCGGTGACCGTGTGGTCCGTGTTCATTATCCTGTTCCGTGAGCTTCTGGTGAGCGCCCTTCGCATGGTCGCGAGTGCGGCCGGTGTGGTCGTTGCGGCCGATAAGCTCGGCAAGTACAAGACGGCGACCACGATGGTCTCCATCTGCGGTTACCTGTGCGTTTTTGCTATGGCCGGCTTGCACCTTGGCCCGGTGGCGCTGACGCTCGGCATCTACTCGGTGTCGCGCTTCCTGTATGCCGTTGCCGTTGTCTTGACCGTTATCTCGGGCGCCCAGTACTTCTGGAACTGCCGCAAGATCGTCTTTTCGGTCTAGGTCCTGGTGGGTATGACGGACTCTTTTGAGCAGATTTCCGCACATAACGAGGAGCTGGCGCGCGATATCGTCGAGCGCGCGAGCGCTCGGGGTGTGACGGTTTCGACGGCTGAGTCGCTGACGGCGGGTATGATCGCCTCGACGATTGCGGATATCCCGGGCGCCTCGGCGGTGCTGCGTGGCGGTGCGGTGACCTACTGCGATGAGATTAAGCATCGCGTGCTGGGTGTTGAGCAGGAGACGCTCGACCGCTACACCGCGGTGTCGCATCAAACTGCGCGTGAGATGGCGTCGGGTTCGCTGGAGCTGTACCAGAGCGATGTCGCCGTGAGCGCAACGGGTTATGCCGGCCCCGGCGGTGGTACTGAGGACGATCCGGCGGGCACTTTCTATATTGGCTGGGCACATCGTTCCGCCGATGGGGGAGTGCCGGTCGTGGACTCTGTGCGCTGCCACTATGAGGGCGACCGTTCGTGTGTTCGTGCCCATGCGGTCACGGAGGCATTGGGTCGTATTGCCCTTGTGCTCAACCCTATGGAATAGACGTGTTTTAAGGGGCCTCCGGGCCCCTTAATTGTGGAGATAGGGACCTCCGGCGAATTTTATCTTTGTGCAGGTAGTTGTCGTATTTTTCCTCGTCATGATTTTCTTGGTTCGCCTGCGGTCAAGATTTTGGTCAGTGTTTGGTCGGCGTTTGGTTGGGTTTTGGAAAGGTCGGCTGCATATGATTTATCTGAACGGTTGACCACGAACAGCCGTTCGTTTATTATCGATGCAGGTTGTTAAGAGGAGGGCTATTCATGGCCAAGAATTCAGGTCCCGTACGTACCGTTCATGCTCGCACGACGGGTAAAGAGCGCGATGAGATGATCGCCACCACCAAGGCCGAGATCGAGAAGAAATTCGGCCAGGGTTCCATCATGAGGTACGGCGACGGTGGCCCCGAGCTCGAGGTCGAGGCCATCCCTACGGGCGCTCTGGCACTCGATGCCGCTCTGGGTATCGGCGGTGTGCCGCGCGGCCGAATCGTCGAGATCTACGGTCCCGAGTCCTCCGGTAAGACGACGCTTTCGCTTGAGATCTTGGCCGAGGCCCAGGCAATGGGTGGCGTTGTGGCATTTATCGATGCCGAGCACGCGCTCGATCCCGTTTATGCGGCCGCCATCGGCGTGGACATCGACTCCATGCTCGTTTCCCAGCCGGACACCGGCGAGCAGGCCCTGGAGATCACCGAGGCCCTGGTCCGCTCCGG
>DBFCNY010000152.1:0-6780 GCA_048298285.1 Collinsella sp. | reverse complement strand
CCACCAACGCCGCCACCGTGCAGTCCGACAAGCTCGCTGGCTTTGAGATGAGCGCCCACGACATTCCCGACCTCGTGCCCGTTATCTCGGCCGTGGCCTCACTGGCACAGGGCCGCACCTTTATCCGCGATTGCGCCCGTCTGCGCATCAAGGAATCCGACCGTCTGGCCACCACCACCCGCGAGCTCACCGCGCTGGGCGCGCAGGTGCGCATTGCCGGCGATGACCTCATCATCAAGGGCGTCGATGCCTTCACCGGCGGCGAGGTCGATTCGCACAACGACCACCGCATCGCCATGATGGCCGCCATCGCCGCGAGCCGCGCCACCGGCGAGGTCGTGATCCACGGCGCCGAGGCCGTCAACAAGTCCTATCCCGATTTCTTCGACCACTACCGCCTGCTGGGCGGCAAGGTCACACTCGAGGAGGAATAGCATGTCCTCGACCTTTGGCAACGTTTTGCATCTGAGCATTTTCGGCCAGTCGCACTCCCCTGCTATCGGCTGCTCACTCGACGGCATCCCGGCGGGCATCGCCGTGGACCAGGAGAAGCTGCAGGCCTTCCTCGACCGTCGCGCCCCCGGTCGCGACGAAACCGCAACCAAGCGCCGCGAGGCCGACGCCGCCCACATCATCGCCGGTGTTGTCGATGGACATACCACCGGCGCGCCCATCGCCGCGATTATCGAGAACACCAACACGCGCTCCAAGGATTACTCCGAGCTGCGCCGCAAGCCCCGTCCCGGACATGCGGACTTCCCTGCGCGCGTGAAGTATCACAACATGCACGATGTCGCTGGTGGCGGGCATTTTTCCGGCCGCCTAACGGCCCCCTTATGCATCGCCGGCGGCATTGCGCTGCAGGCACTCGAGGCCCGCGGTATTCGGGTGATGGCTCACGTGGCGCAGATCGGCGGCATCTCCGACCTGCCGATGGACGATATGGTCTATCGCGAGGCCGACCGCAAGGCGATCCTTACGAACGATCTGCCGTGCATTGACGCCGCCGCAGCCGGCCGTATGCGCGAGGAGATCCTAGCCGCGCGCGACGAACTCGACAGCATCGGCGGCATCGTGGAGTGTGGCATCTACGGCCTGCCTGCAGGCATCGGCGACCCCATGTTCGACGGCATCGAGAACCGCATCGCGCAAATCGCGTTTGGCATTCCCGCCGTAAAGGGTGTGGAGTTTGGCATGGGCTTTGCCGTGGCCGCCATGCGCGGCAGCGAGAACAACGATCCGTATCGCATCGATGCCGAGACCGGCGAGATCGAGGTCGAGTCCAATAACGCCGGCGGCATCCTGGGCGGCATTTCGACCGGCGCGCCCGTCATGTGGCGCATGGCCGTAAAGCCGACGCCCTCTATTGGCCTCGAGCAGCAGACCGTGGACATGGACGCCATGGAAAATGCCGAGCTCTCGGTCCACGGCCGTCACGATCCCTGCATCGTCCCCAGAGCCGTCCCCGTAGCCGAAGCAGCCGCCGCCCTCGCCATCTGGGACGCCCTCCTCGAGGACGCAGGCCAGTTCTAACCCGACTCACCTGAGTTGCCCATCAACTCTGTCATTACGTGAAAGGGGCCTCCATGGACCTTGCCGATATTCGCCAGACCATCGATGGCATCGACACCACGCTCCTCAACAGCTTTGTCGAGCGTATGGACATTGCCACCGAGGTCGCCAAATCAAAGATCGAGATGGGCAAGGCCGTCTTTGACCCCACCCGCGAGCGCTCCAAACTCAACAACCTCGCCAGCCGCGCGCCCGAGCGCTACGAGGCACAGACCATCGCCCTGTTCCGTCTCCTCATGAGCATGAGCAAGGCCGAGCAGCAGCGCTACATCAACGAGCTCAACGGCATCACGGTCTCGCAAAAGGCCCACGCCAAGGCCGTAGCCTCCGACACGCCCTTCCCCCAAACGGCCAGCGTTGCCTGTCAGGGCGTGGAAGGCGCCTACAGCCAAATCGCTGCGTGCAAGCTCTTCGACGTGCCCGATATTGCGTTCTTCGAGACCTTCGAGGGCGTCATGCGCGCTGTGCGCGACGGCTTCTGCGAGTTTGGCGTGTTGCCCATCGAAAACTCAACCGCCGGCTCGGTCAACGCCGTCTACGACTTGCTCGCCCAGTTCGACTTCCACATCGTGCGTTCGCTCCGGCTCAAGATCGATCACAACCTGCTCGTCAAGCCCGGCACCAAGCTCGCAGACGTGCGCGAGGTCTACAGCCATGGCCAGGCCATCGCCCAGTGCGCCGGCTTTATCGAGCGCCACGACTTGCATGCCACCAAGTACCCCAACACCGCCATGTCGGCCGAGATGGTCGCCAACTCCGAGCGCACCGATGTCGCCGCTATCGCCTCACGCAGCTGCGCGGCACTCTACGGCTTGGAGGTGCTGGAGCCCAACATCCAGGACTCGGACAACAACTACACGCGCTTTGTCGTCATCAGCCGCGAGCCGCGCGTCTACCCCGGCGCCAACCGCACCTCGCTCATGATCACCACGGCCAACGAGCCGGGTGCCCTCTACCGCGTGCTCGAGCGCTTCTACGCGCTCAACATCAACCTTATCAAGCTCGAGAGCCGCCCCATCCCCGGGCACGACTTTGAGTTTATGTTCTACTTTGACCTGGACTGCCCCTTTGGCAGCAAGGCCCTCGACGACCTGCTCGATTCCATCGATGACGTATGCGAGAGCTTCACCTACTTTGGCAGCTACACGGAGGTGCTCTAGATGACCGATACCGCCGTAACCCGCCCCTACGGCGTACTGGGCCGCGTGCTGGGCCACAGCTACACTCCGACCATCTATAAGGAGCTCGCGGGCCTGGAGTACGTGCGTTTTGAGCGCGAGCCCGAGGATCTCGAGGCCTTTATGATCGGCGACGAGTGGGAAGGCACCAACGTGACCATCCCCTACAAGCGCGCCGTCATGGAGCACCTGGACGAGCTGAGCCCGCTCGCCGAGCGCATGGGCAATGTCAACACCATCACGCGCCTGGCAGATGGGCGCCTACGCGGCGACAATACCGACTACTTCGGTTTTCAGTGCCTGGTCGAGGAACTGGGCGTCGAGGTCGCTGGCAAGAAAGCCCTCGTGCTCGGCGCCACCGGCGGTGCCGGCACCACGGCAAGCATGGTGCTAGGCGATCTGGGCGCCATCGTTGTGCCCGTGGGACGCACCAGCGAAGTCAACTACGACAACATCGCCCAGCAGTCCGACGCCTCGCTGCTCGTCAACTGCACGCCCGCCGGCATGTTCCCCCACTGCCCCGATGCGCCCTGCACGCTCGAGGGGCTCGATGCGCTCGAGGGCGTCATTGACATCGTCTATAACCCCGCCCGTACGGGCCTGATGCTCGAGGCAGAGCGCCGCGGTATCCCCTGCATCGGCGGTCTGCTGATGCTCGTTGCCCAGGCAGCGCAGGCCGTCGAGCGCTATACCGGCCAGGTCACCCCGCGCGAGCGCATCCTGGATGTGACGGAGCGCCTGTCCCACCATGAGCAGAACATCGCCCTGATTGGCATGCCCGGCTCGGGCAAGACCCGCGTGGGTGAGCAGGTGGCCCAGCTCACGGGCCGTGAACACATCGACCTGGACCGCGCCCTCGAGGAACGACTGGGCATGCCCTGCGCCAACTTTATCGTCGAGCGCGGCGAGCCCGCCTTCCGCGCGCAGGAGACGGCAGCCTTAGCCGACATCTCCAAGCGCAGCGGCCTGGTGCTCTCCACGGGAGGTGGCGTCGTCACACGAGACGAGAACTACCCACTGTTGCACCAGAACAGCCAGATCGTAATGCTCAACCGTAAGCTCAACGAGCTCGCCCACAAGGGCCGCCCCATCACCGCTCGCGACGGCATCGATAAGTTGGCCGAACAGCGCATGCCGCGCTACCGCGCTTGGGCCGACTACATCATCGACTCGCGCGACAGCGCCGCCAACACCGCCCAAGCCCTCCTCGACACCCTCCCACCCGCTCTCTAACAAAAACCACCACAAAGGGGACAGGCACCTTTGTGGTGGTTTTCCATTCAACTCTGCCCAACCGCAAAGGAAGCAACTATGAAAGCACTCGTCATCAACGGCCCCAACCTCAACATGCTCGGCATTCGCGAGCCGGGCATCTACGGCAGCGACAACTACGACCGTTTGGTCCAGATCTGCAAGGAGGCCAGCGCCGCGCAGGGGTTTGACGAGGTCGAGGTCTTCCAGTCCAACCACGAGGGCAGCATCGTCGACAAGATCCAGGAGGCCTACGGTAAGGCCGACGGCATCGTCATCAACCCGGCCGCCTACACGCACACGAGCGTGGCGATCCTGGACGCTCTCAAGGCCGTCTCCATCCCCGCCGTCGAGGTCCACATCAGCGCCGTCGAGACGCGCGAGGACTTCCGCCAGGTGAGCTACGCACGCCTAGCCTGCTTCGCCACCATCACCGGTGAAGGCCTGCAGGGCTACGCCCATGCCCTGGAGCTGCTGAAGGAGCATCTCGAAAAGTAAGGCCGTTGCTCCAGAGTCATAATAAACAATAAGTCCAGCGCCATTCATTGCCGCGCTGGACTTATTTAGAAATACCGTTGTCTAATCTATCTGCTCTGTTCGCCTCAAGTAGCGGTCAAACTGAGGCACGGTAAAATCGACCTCTCCTCTTGCGGCGGAGTAAATCAAGCCCCTACTGATTAATTGAGCGCGCAAGGGTCCAATAGACGAAACGTCTCTCCCCATATAATGGGCCACATTCGCAAGCGTGCAGGGAAGCTCACCGCAGCGCACCATGGCAATCAAAAACTCCTTTTGCCTTGGAGTGCACCGATCGTAGCGAACACTAAAGAACCCCTCGTCAAGGCGGATATCCGTTAAAGAGGTGCATTCGAGTACAGTCTCCAACGAAATACATTTGCTATCAGACGAAGTCCAAATAGTCGAACAAAGCTCCTGAATGAAATACGGATACCCCTCTGTATAGTCAATGATGGCGTCAACCGCCTCATCGGAATAGTGCACATCAAGCTTTTGCGCTGGCCTGACAATAGCCTCAACCGCCTTGTCACGAGGAAGCGAATCGACTTTCACGAAGTTGAACTGCCTCTCGGAGTAGGTCTTAGCTTCACCCAGCATCTTTAAGAGTTTGGGCAGCCCGGCGCAGCAAAACATAACGGGAAGACCAAGCTGAGTGACACGATGCAGCGCGCATGCCAAAGCTTCGAGCTCTTCTTTCCCGGCATATTGCAACTCGTCAATCCCAATTAAGATCGAAGCTCCGGCAGCCTGAGCATATTTTCCAAGCACAACAAGGATATCGGTAAAATCTCCGGACAGATTACGAGACGACGCCAGAGACGTCCCGAGGACATCTTCATTAAACCCAAAAGACAAAGAGCCGTCCCCCGCATCGACTGAAAGCGTAAGGGAGGTAAACAGATTCCTTATTTGCTCCAATTTACTCTTAACAAGCTCGATTTTATTAAGAGAAGAAGACAGCGAGCAACAGGCCGAGGCTAAGGGAGCAATCAGACCTTTCTTCTCTTCAGCCTCGATATGGCGAACAAGAACGCCCTCGCCCTCGGCAATCGACTCAATCGAATTAAGCAAAACGGTTTTACCGACGCCCCTCAAGCCATACAAAACAATCGAGCGATTTTGATAGTTTGCGGCAAGGGCTTTAATCTGAAGAGAAGCCGTCTCAAGAATGTCATCGCGCCCAGCGAGGTATTTGGGCATTGCCCCTGCGCCGGGGGTATATGGATTGCGATAGTCAATCATAGTCAGCTCCTAGAGAAGAACGAGCGCCCGCCTAACACCAAATGGCACCAATAGATTTACACAACGCCCGACAGCATGCCACACATCATACCAAGATACCGATAGGGCGACATGGACGACAGGAGGCCATGCTTGGTCGCCGCCGCATGTCTTACGCCTTTTTGATTACGTATGCTAGGCCGATATCGCAGGCGCAGCGTACGATTGATGCGAAGAGCCACGATGCTGGCAGTGTCATGAGTAACGGCATGGTCTGCCAGGGGACAAACCAATCGACCGCGTGGATTGCAAAGATTGCCAGGCTGGCTTGTCCGCAAAACACGAGCCCTCGCTCAAGAACGCCCAAGACCGAAACGTCCTTCAGCTTCTCCACGGCCATAGAAACCCAACATACGCAGTAACTGCCAGCAAGAGCGGCGATCGTCGCAACCACAAACCCATCCACGCGGCGGCTCGAAAGCTCAAGCCCGCTCATGGCCGCCAAGACAAGCCAAACAATTCCAGCCCCAATAAACACCAGCGGCTTGCTCACGCTCGGCTCCAGCCCCCTTTGACGCACTGTATAGCCAACCCACATCAGCAACACAATGTAGCAGCTCAGATCAAAATCAAGCGGCAGGTAAACACCCATAAAGCGAGATACGCTCAAGCCGCAGAAAGCAATTGCAGCACACAAGACGAAGACGATATGAGAAAGCCATTGGGGTCGCCTCCCCCGCGGCGCAGCTTCTTTCCGCGGGCTCGGGGTGCCACAATGGGCTTTGAGTATCGGCCCGTGCGGTAGCCCTTACCGCACCTGCGGGGAGGAGGCTTCCCATGCCCCATGTTACCTCCATCGGCCTGGACGTCCACGCGCGATCGGTCGCCGCGGCGGCGTTCAACCCCTTCACCGGCGAGGTGGTGTTAGCGTCAATCTATTTTTCACCAGTTTCGCTAAACAGGCGTGCCGTTCGCGCAAAGGCGGTTTCACCGGTTGCGCTAACGTATTTTCACCGATTCCGGTCACGGCTTGACGGGA
>DBFCNY010000151.1:0-7198 GCA_048298285.1 Collinsella sp. | reverse complement strand
CTTGATCGGAATCGGTAATGACCAGGCACGTGGGCTTTTGGCCAAAGATTGCCGAGGAGGCCGGCACCGCATCGTTGGCGGCAAGCATCCCCAGCTTATGCTGACCCGCACTGTACTGCACGCCGGCACGTTCCACCAGCAGCACGGCGGCCATGGCAATAAAGACCGCCCACACCACGAGGAGTCCCATCCAACGAAAGCGGCCTGCACGGTCGCGGATATGTTGCGCCACGCTCATCCGACCTCCTCCCCGTCGCGCCAAAACGCCAACTTTTCGCGGTTGTCGGCGCTCAAATACACATGTTGCTTGTCAATCGCATCGATCACACGGTGAACCTCGTCACCGTCGCGGCGCATCACGGCCAGGCGCAGGCAAAGCATCCAAACCTCCTGCTCCTCGGGCACGTCGAGCACCAGCTGGTCGGTCACGGCCTGCGCTTCGTCGATCTGTCCGACATCGGCCAGCGCCGTCGCGTATCGAATGCGCAGCTCAAAGGTATCCTCACGCTCGCAGCGACGCGCAAGCAGGAGCGCATACTGTTGGCGCTGAATCTGAGCCACGCGTCCCTCGGCCAAGCCCGAGCCCAAGTATTCACCAAGAAAATCGCAGTATTCGTTGAGTTTTTGCGTGCTCGGGTCCGTCTTAAAGGCGCGCTCCAGCTGCTGCAGTTTAAGGTCGGACTCTTTGGAGATCTGCGCCACCGCCGTCGCGACATAGTGCGCCACCTCAACGTCGTCGTTAAGCTTAGCCGCCTGCAGCTGCGCCAGGTACGCGTCGGGCTCCTCGGTGAGCATGGAGAGCATTAGGCGGCGCCGGCATGCCGGATCGTTGACGATGAGCGCCTCCTCGAGCGGCACTACGCCTGCATCGTCCTCACCACTCGGTACCGACATACTGCGATGCAGGTCGCCGTTGAAGCGCAGCGACTCCAGCGCAGATTCTTTCAGCCCCTCGCCAAACACCGCGCTGCGGACCGATAGCAGAACCACCAGCAACGGGCCCCACAGCGGCACCAGCACTATCACAGCCAGCATGTGCCCGCGCACCGGCAGCAGGCCCAGCTTCATGAGCGTCCACAGCATCAGGCAAACCAGCGCATGAATCAGCAGCAAGACGGCAGCAACGACAAGCGAGATCAAGCGGCACCCCCCTCACCGTCACCGGTGTAAGAGATGTGCTGCAGCAGCTCCACGATGTCCTCGCCGTCGACGGGCTCCACCGCAATCTGCTTTGCGCTCAGGCGCTCGCGGATAATGGGCAGATCGCATGCCTTTGCCTGTCGCATAAGCAGGTAGAGCACGTCGCCGTCGACCAAGCCCGCCGCGTCGCTCTCGCGGATTGCCGACCCAATTGCGCCCACCAGCTCGCCGACAGACTCCATGCCCGGCACCACGCGCAGGAGCAAAAAACTCCCCATCTTGCTATCTGCCAGCGCCTGCTCCGCCGCGAGCTCTTGGCCAAAGGCAGCCTGCTTGAGCACGCAAGTGCCGTCAACGCAGCGTTTATCCTGCGCCACCGCCTCATAGTCAAAGGCACGGCCCAACGCGCTTTCGACCAGCCCGCACAAGATGCGGAACAGGTTTTGATAATAGAGGGTCATTTGGTTTTCGGCCGCACTACGCACAAAGATCAACACGGCGGGTGCCCCGTCGCGCTCGATCGTGTATCCAAACATGGGAAGCCCCGGCGTCAGCTCGCGGTTCACCCACAGGTTCGAGTGACCCCCGTCGCCCAAAAGAGGTGCAAGCTGCTCAAGCGTGAGCGAGCGTACGGCATCTTCGGCAATCGCGGGACTTGCTGCCACCAGGCGAGCAAATGCCCCTCCCGAAACATGGTAGATCGCCACCGAATCGTTCTCGAGGATCTCGCCCAAAAGCCCGCAGCACTTGCGATAGATGTCGCGCGGGTTGAGCACGTCGAGCTCCTGCGTCACGGCAAAGATCTTGCCAAAGCTGTCGTGGCGACCCACAATCTGGCGCCTGTACGCGCGCTTGTCCTCGATCGCGTCGTGGTAAAGCTGTGTGAGGAACGTATTGCGATTACGCACGAGCTCGTTTTGATCGCGCTCCGCCCTAATGGCTTCGCTGTTGCGCAGCTGCACATAGCCGCACACGGCACCCACCACAAAGTACGCAATAAACGGCAGCCAGTTGGACGGCTCGTAAAAGAGACCCTGGAAGGTATAGCCGTACTGAGTAAAGTAGCTCGCGGCCAAACCCACCGACGCCAGCAGCGCCGCAACCAGGCCAAAGTCCAAGCCATACAGCGTGCCGATCAGCACCACGTAGAGCAGGCGATAATCGAGCACGTTGAGCTGGGCCGATTGGGAGAACAGATGCTCCAGCACCTCGAACAAGACCCAGGCAACGCCCGTCTCCAGACATTTGACAGGCAGCGTGCGCATTTGAATACGGTCGATGGCCGCGCGCAGCGGATTGGTCTTTTTGGTGCGCGCGTTGGCCCAGCGAGCTTGGATGGTCGAAAGGTCGCGCAGCAGATCGTAGCGCTGGAACCAGCCGTAGCGCAGGCGAACGGTATCGTCCGCGGGCAGGTCGTAGCCAGCCGACTCGCCATAGGCAACCGTAAGTTCTGGAAAGAGCACCTGAAGCGCTTCGCCCATGTCGCCCGCCGTATGGCCAAAAGCGTCTGCAACGTCGAGCATCTCAAAGTTGGCATCCCAGCTGTCAAAGATACGATGCACCAACACCGCGAGCTCCTCGGCACACAGCAAGGGAAACGGCGCATCCGCCGCACCCTGAAGCGCGACTGACCCGCCCGAGCACGCCTCGAACAGCGGCACCAAAAATGGGTCGGTTAATGCCGGCGATGCGGTATACAGGAACGGCACGCGCAGGACTTTGGCTTGGATGCCCTCGCGCGTGGCATAGTGACGGCACAGGTCGCTGGCAGCGCGGGCGATAATGCCCTTGCCCGTCTGGGTGCCACCGGCGGCCGTGGCATCGTCGTCATGGCCAGCGCCCTCTGCACCCGCGGGCCCGGCTATATACAGCAGCTGCACGCGGCGTCCCATGCAAGCACGAAACACCGAGCGCAGCAGCTCGATGTCGCCAAAGGTCTCGGTATGCGGGGTGAGGTAGGTAGAAAGGTAGACCACGCGCTCGAACTCGTAGGCCTGGTCCAGGTGCTGCAGCAGCTCTTTCCACGAGGCATGGGGTGACGACTCGTCGCGGCGCGTGTCCTGCGCGGCTACGACCTTAACGTGGTCCCCGGGGAACGCCTTGGCGCAAAAGTCATCGTCAACATATGCGGTATTGCCAACAACCAGCACTTCCACGGCGTGCCCCTCCCCGAAACTCTACTTTTGCCATAGTCAAACATGCGTATTGTACGCTGCCAGCGCATATGCCCAAAATCTTTAAGGCTGTTTTAAGAACTTTTTTAGAGGATGTGGGGATGGTAACTCGTCCGACCCAGGCTCATTGAGAGGCTGCTATTCGCCCTGAAAAGATACATCACAATCTGCTGACAGCTCTGCATGGAGAATGGCAGGCGATGTACATTGCTCTCACACGGAATCATTGGACGAAGGAAACGGCAGCTCTTTGGAATAGTTGACGATAACCTGCGGAACGATCTTAATACCCAAAGCAAGCTCGAACCTAGCAATCGTCTTCAGCGTCATATTGGGCTGAGAATTCAACAGCTTCGAAAGCGACTGAAGGCTCACGCCCATGCGCTTTGCCAAATCGCTTTTGCTTAAACCCAAATGCTTCATCTCGCGATGAACAATAAACTCGATATCTAGCGCGTGTTCATAAGCGCGTGTTTCGCTGGTTTCTGTATCGGCGTAAAAATCAGATAAATCTACTTTATTCATTGTGTTCTCCGTTTCGAAAGCCAAGTATAAAAGTCAGCGCCCAGATTCCAGAAGCTGACGTGCTATTCTGGCCGATCATTGTTCGAGCGGTTAATTTCCGCTTAGGGTCTGACAACATTTTCTGGAATTGAGAGTTGTCGGGAGAAGCCGTCAATTCCCAAAACAGTCGACCCTTGAGGTCTCTATATTCGACAAGATCATATCCTTCTGCCAAAGGCCACCTCCCATTTCTAGATGAACTTAACTTATAGGTTAAGTTCATCCATTTAAATAGATACAACGAGGTCCAGACAAGATTCCTCTGCCACAATCGATAAACAAGCCAGTCGAGCTTATGCAAAATCCGGAAGTGTGCGGCAAATTCTAGACACGTCAACCACACTGGATAGTGGCAACGCTTCTACCTGCAGGTTCTTTTCATGAAAAGGACGATGTGCTCGAGGGTTCCGAAATTTGCCGCATACTTCCGTCGAGCAATTCCGGAAGTGCGGTGAAAACCTGAGATAGGTCGACCAGGCCCCCGTTTCAGCCTTCCGCGACCTGCGGTTTTGTTGCCAAAAATCGAGGTGTGCTCGGAGGTTTCCGATTTTTCCCCGCACTTCCGAAAACAGCGATGAAAACCCACTGTCTCAAAGCGAGAACGTGACAAATGCCCCTCGGAAAACAGCCACTTAAACGCGAAAACCGCCTTTCGGCGGTTCCCGCGGACCAAGCCGGACGTACCGTCGCAAGGCCTCATCACAATTCACACTCTAAGGAAATGAACAGTCGCGGTCAATCCTCAGCAAAGAATCCGTTGCGGATTAGAGCCAGGTAAATGAACGTCAGTAAAGTTACATGCGTGCAGAAAACACTCGCAATTTCGTCTTTTCCCAATTGAGATGTAAGTTTTGACAGGCAGAATCTTACATCCATACAAAAAGATGGCCGACGCATCAACCCTCTTCAGGTGTCGCCCGAAGGCCTCCACCGCAATTGGGTTTATTTTAGTCAAAGACATATGTTAGTCTACAGGCTGCCCATGAGTGAAGGCCGCCAATCACGGCGCCATAAAAATAGGGGATGCCCTCCATTCGGAAGGAACCCCCTTACAAAACAGCTGCTACAAAAAGCTACTGTTTTTCGTTGCATCGACAGAATACACCAAATGCTGCCACAATATGTTGCAAAAGCCGCCGCCACAGATTCAACGTTTAATTTACGTCAACGGGAAACCACGCATCAATTACCTTCGTAAGGAATTCAAATCCCGTTAGCACTTGAGGATTACCACGATAGTAATCAATATGCTCATTCATTCTCTCAACGAATAATGCCAGGCTCCTCGCACGGTGTTCGGAGACTCCCTTCGAGGCCAGCTCCTTGTGCGCATATAACGTAGTAACGATTTGCTGTATCCGATCATTGCTCATCTTGTTCTTGCGCTGTCCAGAACCGATGCGAGAAATATTCGAGAGCTCCCGCATGACGGCATTTCTAGGCTCATGGATGGGGTCGCCGGCGCTCAGATCATTCAAGACACAGTTATTGTGCGCACATGCATTTCTTAACGACTTGACAGCCTGGAATATATAAAACTCGTTAAGCATCTCGCGGTCATTGAACCTTTGGGCGCAAAACTTATAGAAGTATAGAAACGAGCCGAAGGAGACGACTTCGATAAAAGCCCACACGGGGAATTCGAAATCAGCGTACCTAGCAATCAATCCGCCAGTGTAAGGACTGTTCTTGCATCTAAGAATCTAATCCTTAAGAGAATTACACGGCGTCCCATCGTGTTTCACACCATCGTAGAAAGAAATATAATCCGAGACGACCGCATAGCCGTCCTCCCCCTCCATCTCGATACGCTTTAGGAGTTTTACCTTTGCAAAGTGCTCTACATCGAGTGTAAGAGGCAACATTTCATAACGAAGGAGCATGTCGACGATCGACAAGTCGACTAACATCTTGAAATCTAGATTAGCATACTCCCCCTTGCGATTTCCTTCCTCGACTTTAGGAAACCCAAGTCGATAGGCGCGCAAACGAAAATAGTTACTATTCTTTTCCAGGTAAGCTCTGGCATCGTCTTCGCTCATCAACGAGAAATGGACGCCCCTCGATTTGAGGTGATCAATCTGCTCTGACGCCGTAAGCCACGGCTTTCTATTGGCGTCGGTCATCAGATCTCCAATCTCATGAATAGGCTCGGGCTTTAATAGTAACGCGCTAAATAGATGAAACAAAAGGAGACAGACGTGGACACTCACAACATAATTACAGCAAAACGAAAATGTGACACAACCCCTCGCTCTGCCGTCGAGACATTATGATAATTAACAACGTACAACGATGAGGAGCCCGATCGGAACTCAAGTAGACGGGAACAACGTGCAATCAATCAAGCCTCCAAAGTCCACGGACGGTCTGAGCGACGGCAAAGGTGGCATTCGCAAGAAGTGGCCCTGGAAAGACCCAGATCACTATGAATTAATGTCTGATCTTATTCTAAAGGCCAACTACAGCATTCAGGACTTTAATGATGCCATCAAAGACGGATTTACTCCAAACATTAAGGACACTGTATTTCTGGTAGCACTTGCCACCTGGATTAAAGATGCATACTGGCAGATTAATTACACTTGCTTGAACGAAAAAATTAGAACCAAATTCGAGTTCTCAAGACAGAATGAACTCACAGAGGCGCGTAATTATCTTGAGGCGGTTCGCTCAATCGTAATTGCACACCCATTAAATTCGACGAGGCATGAAGGGTACGGCTTTGGTCCAGAAGGGCGAATTTGTATTGATGTGCGAAGGAAAAGCTTTCTCGACTCATATCCGGGCGCAGTAATCTATCGCATCACACCAAAAGGATTCGAAAAAACCGACAGTGTCGAGGACAACGAAATTGCACTAATGACCTGCCACCGTACTCAAACAGAAAAAGGCAAGCTACATTTTGAAAGATGTTGCCTGGATATGTGCGATATCCGCAACTCAGCCCAAGTCTACATTGACGCTTTATACGAACTCCATCGATATCTCGGCCGACTAAGAAAGAAGGACTTCGCAACATAAGTGTGATCTTCTCTGGCGAATTGATCTACGCTCAGCCGTAACTGCATTTTGAACATCTTTTAGATGCTTCTGCGCATTTCGGCGTATATCTTTTAATTCCTTAACTGGATCAACGTCAACTTCATTAAAAACATGGGTCATATCAGCGTCACGATATGCAACAAAGGAATAGCCGCCTAACTTGCCGACAGCTTTGCCGTGCTGCGATAGCAATTTCTTCATGTCTCTGCGAGCGGCGCGTATTCTAGGCTCAGCACAATCCAGGAAATGACAGAATAATTTAAGTACAAGATCCT
>DBFCNY010000150.1:0-5572 GCA_048298285.1 Collinsella sp. | reverse complement strand
CCCTTGGGGAAATCGCGCGGACTCGGAACGGCGCCGGGCACCTGGTGCAGGCGGCCCGAACCGCTCTCGATGGACAGAACGGAACCCAGAAGACCGCGGGTGTACTCGTGGATCGGGTTAGTGAGCAGCTCCTTGGTGGGTGCCTGCTCGATAACCTGGCCAGCGTACATAACCGTGATGTTGTGGGCGACCTCGGCGACCAGCGCCAGGTCGTGCGAAACGAAGATCATGGCAAAGCCGAGCTTGGCCTGAAGATCGTTGAGCAGCTTGATGACCTGCTTCTGGACGGTAACGTCCAGAGCGGTCGTGGGTTCGTCGCAGATGACCAGCTTGGGGTCGCGGGTAAGGGCCATAGCGATCAGGACACGCTGACGCTGGCCGCCGGAAAGCTCGTGCGGATAGCTCTCGAGCGTGCGCTTGGGATCGAGGCCGACGAGCTCCAGGAGCTCCTCGGCGCTGCGGGTTCCGCCGCGCTTGGTGAGCTGCTTCATCTGGGCAGAGATGAGCATGGAGGGGTTGAGCGAGGACAGGGCGTCCTGATAGACCATAGCGATATCGGTACCGCGCAGGCCGAACCACTCCTTCTTGCTCATCTTGAGCAGGTCACGGCCCTCCCAGAGGACCTCGCCGGAAAGGTGCTCGTCATCGTCGGTCAGGCCCATGATGGCCAGCGTGGTGATGGACTTACCGCAACCGGACTCGCCCACCAGGCCCATGGTCTGACCAGGACGGACGTCAAAGTTGACATGGTCGACGACGTTGATATCACCGTGATGCTCAAACTGGATGCAGAAGTCACGGACCGAGAGAATCGGTTCAACAGACTCGTCGGGCACATGGCGATCGTCACGCTTGAGCTCGACATCGCGCAGGGCGCCAAGGCGAGCGGAGAGGGACTGGGCCTGCTCCTTGTAGGCTCGAACGGGGTCGGAGACCAGCAGGTCGGCCTCGCGACGCTTGGAGGAATCGGTGGGATCCAGGGCGGCGGAGGGAGCAGCGGCCATGGCGTCGGTAATGCCCTCGGAGAGGATGTTGAGCGCCAGGCAGGTGATCATGATGGCCAGGCCCGGGAACAGTGCCTGCCACCAACGGCCGGCGAGCACGCCGCCGCGGGCGTCGGCGAGGATGTTGCCCCAGGTAGCGGTGGGCTCCTGGATACCAGCGCCGATGAAGGTCAGCGAGGCCTCGAAGATGATGGCGTCGGCGACCAGGGTAACGGTGAAGACCATGATCGGGGCAATGCAGTTACGCAGAACATGCTTGATCAAAATCCACGGAGCCTTGGCGCCGGAAACGATGACCGCGCGGACATAGTCCTCGCCGTACTCGGACACGATGTTGGCGCGCACGATACGGGCAATCTGCGGAGTGTACATAAAGCCGATGGCGAAGATGATCGACGGCACGGAGTTGCCCAGGATGGAGACAAAGACGGCCGCGAGGGCGATGCCCGGGATGGACATGATGATGTCCAGGATACGCATGATCGTCTCGGAGACGGCCTTGCGCGAAACCGCTGCAAGGGCGCCCACGACCGAGCCGCAGACCAGAGCCATGGCGGTGGCGCCAAAGCCGATAATCAGCGAGTAACGACCACCGTAGAGCATACGCGACAGAATGTCGCGACCCTTATCGTCGGTACCGAAGATAAATCCGTTGCCGGGAGCCTGGCGAGCCGTAAAGATCTCGACCGGGCTATAGGGGGCAAGAAGGGGCGCCAGAATCGCAGTCAGGGCGACCAGCACCAGCACGACGGCGGCAATCTTAGAAGACAACGTCATCTTCTTCCAGCCACCGAGCTTGAGCCCCTTGGAGGCAGCCTTCTCGAGCTGCTCGGTTTGCTTCTCTCGAATCTTTACCATAATCTACACCGTCCTGATGCGCGGGTTGATGAGCAGGTAGAGCATGTCAACCACGATGTTGATGATGATGAAGGCGAGAGCAACGACGATAACGACGCCCTGAACCAGGTTCGCCTCGTTGCCCTGAACGCCCTGCAGAATCGCAGTGCCCATGCCGGGGAGGTTGAAGATAACCTCGATGACGACGGCGCCGCCCATGAGGTAACCGATCTTAAGACCGAGGGTGGTGACCGGGGTGATCAGCGCATTGCGAAGAACGTTGATGCCGACGACGACCTTCTCGGGAACGCCGGCGCCGCGAGCCATACGGACATAATCCTTGTCGAGCTCCTCGACCATGGCGGTACGCACGATACGAGTCATCTGGCCCGTCAGCGGAAATGCCAAGGCGATAGCGGGCATGATCATACGTCCCAGATAGCCAACCGGATTCGTGGTGAAGTGAGGCAGAGCACCCGATGCCGGGAGCACCTTAAGGTAGGAAGAGAACAGCAGGATCAACAGAACGGCAAGCCAGAACGACGGGGTTGCCAAGCCGGCGATGGAAAAGACGCGGATCACTTGGTCCGGCCATTTGTCGCGATACAGTGCCGCGATGACGCCGAGCAAAAACGAAACGACCGCACCGATGGCAAGACCGATAAAGGTCAGCTGCATCGTGACGGGCAGGGCCGTGGAGATGCGCTTGGCAACGGAGTTGCGAGCAGCACCATAGGTGCCCATGTCGCCATGGATCAAATCGCCCATATAGCGCACGTAGCGCACGGGCCAGGGGTCGTCCAGACCATACTTCTCATGGTACTCGGCAACCGCCTCGGGCGAGGCACCGTCACCCAACGCCGTGTAGGCGGGGTCGGTCTTGGAGAACGACATAAGGAAGAACACCAGGACGGTGACGCCCAATGCCATGATCGGCAGCGCCACAAGACGCCTTCCAATCAAACGTAGCAAGTTGTTCACGTTCTCTCCCCTTTCTTTTGTCGGTAGGACCAACTGGTATATGAGTACGGGTACTCATTACAAGACCCGAGCGACATCGTTGCCGCCCGGGTCTTTGTTTCAACTATGAGGATACGGCCCCAATGACCGACATCCTGCATACAGACTCAAGCGAGTCTTACGCCTTGACGGTCGCAACGCCCCTGAAGGACATGCTCGTCGTGCCGATGCCCTTGAAGCCATCGAGGGCCTCGCCGTTGGGCGCAGTGGACGGATCGTCCCAGGAAGCGGAGACGGTCTTGACGTGGACAACGGGGTACAGAACGGCGTTGTCGGCAATGATGTCGAAGCACTCGTTCCACTTCTTCTGCTGCTCGTCGCCCTCGGCGGCAAGAGCCTCGTCCATGAGACTGTGGAGCTTCTGCCACTCAGCGGACTCCTTCCACGGGCAACGGGTCTGCATCCAGACGTTGTCGCCGTACCACCAGTTGAGCAGCAGGTCGGGGTCGGCGCCGAAGCAGGAAGGATCGCCAGGGGCAAGGAGGATATCGTAGGCCTCGCCGCCGTCGATGGCAGCGTAGGTGGCCGGCGAGGTATCGGTCTGGATGGTCACATCGAAGCCGAGAGCGTCGAGGTCGTTCTTGACCTGGGCGGCCATGCCCTTAATCTGCTCGTTGTCGGTGGTGCGCAGGGTGATGGCACCCGGGGTGATGCCAGACTCCTCGATGAGCTTCTTAGCCTTCTTGGCGTCGGTCTTGTACACCGTGGAAGCCTCATGATAGTTGGTGAAGCTCTTGGGCAGGTAGCAGCTGGCAGCGGTGGCAAGGCCGGCGAAGGTGTTGCTGACCATCTTCTCGGTGTCGAGCGCATACATGACAGCCTGACGGACCTTGACGTTGTTCCAAGGCTCCTTGGCGACGTTGAACATGATGAAGCGGGTGCCGAAACCCTGAACGTTATCGATCTTGCAGCCGGCGCTCTCGAGCTGGTCGACGGCGTCAGCGGTAACGAGCTCCATAACGAGCGTGGAGCCCTCCTGCTGAGCGGTAACGCGAGCGGTGGGGTCGGTCAGGATGCTGTACTGGATCTTCTTATCCTCGGCAGCATACTCACCGTTGTACTCGGGGTTGGGAACCAGGGTGATCTCGGTATCGGAGATAGAGTCGTACATCCAGGGGCCGGAACCGATCGGCTGCTTGGCGCGATCCTCCTCGGTCTGGGTGGCCGGGGTAACGCGGACGATGGCCAGACGATCCTTGAGCAGGGAGAAGTTGGGGACCTTAGTCTTGACCGTCACGGTGCTGGCGTCCTTGGCCTCGATGGACTCGAAGGGCTGGAAGAACGGAGCATAGGTAGCGGAAGCGGCGCAAGCGGTGTAGGAGGCAACGACATCGTCAGCGGTGACCTCGGTGCCATCGGAGAACTTGGCGCCCTTGCGGATGGTGACCTCGAAAGTGGTGTCGTCCACAGACTTGGGATCGTCGGTGGCGAGCTCGTTGAAGGTGCTGTAGTCGTGGTAATCGATGCCGTAGAGGCCCTCGACGACGTGCCAGTTAGCACCCAGGCCCACAGCGGAGCCGGTGCTGGCGGGATCGAAGCTGGACGGAGCGTAAGCGGAACCAGCGGTGATCACGCCGCCGCCACGGTTGGCGGAATCGGTGGAGCCGGAAGCGGAACCCTCGTCGCTAGAGCTGCCACCGCAGCCAGTGAGACCAAGGCCGGCGACAGCAGCGACGCTGCCGGTGAGGCCGAGGAACGAACGCCTGGACATACCCTTGTTGATGATGGCCATGTCTTCTCCTATCAATAGAGAATCTTACTCGGGAGCACCTAGACGTGCCCCCGCGCAACTTGCGGACGATATATACCTTACCTACCGACGAACCCAACTGAGGTGCCGCGCTCGGCGACCGATACATACATACGCTTGAACGGTATTTACTACCGTTCACCGAATTCATTGACAAATGATTCGCCAGACAGTATGTATCGGCGAGGTGAGATATCAGTCTTCGTCAACCCGCAGGATAGCAGGGTTTTCGCTTGGGTTAGTCAAACGTTTTAGCGTTAATAAAACCCGAAATCAGCAGGCAATCATGGCGAAATAAATGGTTGAAAATCGCGCAATCATGTATATCAGTTGTTTAGGCTCGTGTTTAGCTATCGGAATGGCCAGCCGCCGCCTCGGCGCGCTCGGCATTCCATGCAACGAGTGCCTCGTGGACCGCCTTGGCAACATCGGCAGGTATGCCGCGAACTTTCGCGATCTCTTGCTCGCTCGCCGCGCGCAAACGCTTCATCGAGCCAAAATGGCGCATAAGGGCACGTTTTCTGGTGGGTCCCACGCCTGGAACGTCATCGAGCACCGAAACCGTCATGGCTTTATCGCGCAACTCACGGTGGAACGTGATGGCAAATCGGTGGGACTCATCGCGTACCTGTTTAATTAGATAGAGCGAAGCAGACCCGGTCGGCAGCACGACAGGAGTCTCGTCCCAAGGCACAAAAACTTCCTCGTCGGCCTTCGCCAAGCCACAAACTGGTATATCGAGCCCAAGAGCCTCAAGTTGCTTGATCGCAGCGGTCAATTGCGGCTTACCGCCATCGACAACGAGCAAATCGGGGCGCGAGCCAAAGCGCTCGTCGGCCATGCGCTCGGGAGCATAGCGTCGTCCCAAAACCTCGGACATCGACACGAAGTCGTTTGCCTCGTCCAATTCGGCCTGAATTTTAAAACGACGGTACTGGCTCTTGTCGGCGCGCCCGTTGGT
>DBFCNY010000149.1:0-1672 GCA_048298285.1 Collinsella sp. | reverse complement strand
TCGCGGGCCTTCTCGGCGGCGATGCGCTCGCGCTCGGCCTCGGCGGCGCGAGCGGCCTCCTCGGCGGCAGCTGCCTGCTCCTCGGCCTGCTTGGCGGCCTCGACTTCCTGGGCGCGGGCCTCGATCACCGAGGCGAGCTGCTTGCGGACCATGGCGACATAAGCGTCCTCCAAGGTGGAGGAAGCGGACTTAGCGGGAATCTTCATATCGGCGAGATGACCCATCAGTTCCTTGGAGGTCATGCCGAACTCTTTGGCCAGGGTGGACACACGGACTTTTGCCATATGACTTCACCTACCCTTTCTGGCACCTTGGGTGCCTAGAGACTGAACGAGCGTGGGAGACGCGCCGGGACCCGCCCGGCGCGACCGCGCGCTAGATCAGGTCCTCCGCATCATCGAAGGCGTCGGTGTCGTGGACACCGCAGAAACGGGAGCCGGGACGAGCCTGGTTGCGGCACTGGATGCCTTCCTCGGACACGAACTCGCAGCGGCGGACGTCCTCGTCCTCCTCGTCACCGATCAGGTCGGCGGTGGGCTCCTCGTGAACGGGAACGTTCTTGAGGATATCGGCGGCAAGCGTCTCGGACTTGATGTCGATGTGCCAGCCGGTCAGGCGCGCAGCGAGGCGGGCGTTCTGGCCTTCCTTGCCGATGGCGAGGGACAGCTGGTCGTCGGGCACGATGACGCCGGCGTAGGCCTTCTCCTCGTCGATGAGGACGCGGGTGACCTTAGCGGGCGAAAGGGCGTTGGCGACGTAGACGGCAGGATCGGCATCCCACAGGATGACGTCGACGCGCTCGCCACGGAGCTCGCCCACGACAGCGCGAACACGGCTGCCCTTGGGGCCGACGCAGGCACCCACGGGATCCAGACGGTCGTCAAGCGAGTGGACGGCAACCTTGGAACGCTGGCCAGGCTCGCGGGCGATCGACTTGATCTGGACGGTGCCCTCATAGATCTCGGGCACCTCCTGCTCAAACAGACGACGCATGAGCTCGGGGTGGGTACGGGAGATGACAATCGGCGGACGGCTGTGCTCGCCACGAACCGGCTGCAGGTTGGAGTTGGGGTCGCGAACGTCGATGATCACGGCCTTGATATGCTGGTTGTGCAGGTAGCGCTCGCCCATCGGACGCTCGTTGCGCTCGTTCTCGTAACGGCGCTGATCGAAGTGCGGCAACTCGGCCTCGACGCCTTCACGAATCTTGACGATCGTGAAGTCGGGCGTGGACTGCAGCACGGTACCGCTGATGAGGTCACCGATGCGGCCGGAGAACTCCTCGTAGATCTGCTCGCGGGCGGAGTTACGCACGATGGCGTTGATCTCGGCCTTGGCGTGCTGGGCAGCAATGCGGCTCGTGTTCTTGGGGGTAACGTCGATCTCCTCAAACTCGGTGAAGTTGCCCTCCTCGTCCATGGAATCGTCGATCGGCTCCAGGCGGTAGACGTAGATCTTGCCGGTGGTGCGGTCGATGGTCACCTTGGCGCCCCACTCAAGATGCAGGATCTCGGCATAGCTCTTGGCGAGCGACTGCTCCAGGCGGTCGATCAGGTAGAGCTGGTCGATGTGCTTCTCCTGGCAAAGCTCCATCAGGGCGGACATCATGTCGGATGCTGCCATCTTACTTTCCTTCCTTCGCGGGCTTGAAGTCGTAGGTGGGCTTCAACTT
>DBFCNY010000148.1:0-3303 GCA_048298285.1 Collinsella sp. | reverse complement strand
GTTGAGGTCTATGCCCGTCGTCTGCAGCTGCAGGAGCAGCTGTGTGCACAGGTTGCCGATGCCCTCATGGAGTATCTCGCTCCCCAGGGAGCGATTGTGCTCATGGAAGCTGAGCATATGTGTATGACCATGCGTGGCGTGCAAAAGCCTGGCACCAAGACCGTGACGCTCGCTCGCCGCGGCGTCTTTGAGACCGATCCCGCGCTCGAGGAGCGTTTCTTTAGGATGCTGGGCCGCTAACCATGAGGGTCGTCAACGACTTTGCATCGAATACTGACGAGGGAACGCCACGTCGCGGTTTTATGGCTTCGGGCCTAGCGCCTTTTGGTGCCATGCCTCGCATTGATTACATTTGTGCCAACGGGCTGTTCCGGCGGCACCTGGGCAACATTGCACAGTTGGAATCGGGTCGCATCTTCTGCCGTCACGGTATTGACCATCTGCTCGATGTCGCTCGCACTATGTGGATCAAGAATCTCGAGGAAGAGCTCGAATTTGACCGCGAGGTCATCTACGCTACGGCACTTCTTCACGATATCGGCAAAGATGAACAGTATGAATCGGGTATATCCCATGATGTTGCAAGCGAGCGCGTCGCCGATGCAATACTCGCCGGCATGCCCGATGGCGTGGCGTTTGAGCCGGCCGATGCCGCAGCAATTAAGACGGCCATTCTGGGCCATCGAAAGCTGCGCGTGAACAGCCAACCGCTTGAGCGGCTGCTCTATGCAGCCGACAAAGCGTCGCGCGCCTGCTTTGCATGCCCCGCGCGCAATGCTTGCAACTGGAGCGATGATAAAAAGAACCTGTCGATTCGCGTGTAGTTAGTTAGCGCGGTCGGGGTTCTAAACGAAGGAGACGATCGCGATGAGCAACAAGAAACTGCCCGAGAATGCAACCAAGACTGAAGGCGCCGAGCTCGCCCGCCGTGGAAGGGGCGAAATATCCACCGCAACGGCGGTACCCCACGTGAGCTATGACGATTTGCGCCATGCCGATCGTATTGTCATTGACGGCCTTGAGGTTTTTGCCAACCACGGCGTGTATCCCGAGGAGAACGCGCTGGGTCAGAAGTTCGTCGTTTCTCTGGTGCTCTATGCCGACCTGCGCGCGGCGGGGGAGCACGATAACCTGGACGCCTCGATTGACTATGGCTCGGTGTGCCACGATGTCGATGGCTATCTGCGCGAGCATACGTTTAAACTCATCGAGGCGGCAGCCGAGGGGACAGCCCAGATGCTGCTGCGCCGCTATCCCTCGCTGCTTGGTGTGCGCATAAAGCTCGATAAGCCGTGGGCTCCTGTTGGCCTGCCCCTGGCAAGTTGCGGTGTCGAGATCGAGCGCGTGCGCTAACCGGTTCTAATACGTTTCTATGGGTGGCTGCTTGAGCCGCTGCGACAGAGCTCTATTGTTGGGGCAGTACGTGTCGAGCAGGGCGTGAAACCGCTGATTGTGGCTTGGCTCGAGCAAGTGGACGAGCTCGTGGGCGACAACCATGTCGAGGCATTCGACGGGGTAGGCGGCAAGTTCGCGTGCGATGCGAATGGCGCCGGTTTTGGGCGTGCACGAGCCCCAGCGCGTTTTCATGCTGCGTACGGAAACGCGGGAAACGGCGACATCCATTGCGATTTCGTATGCGTGCACCATATCGCGTAGCACCGATGTGACCTCGGACGTATAGAGCTGGTCGATGTGGGCTTGGAGCTCATCGGACGTTAGGTCGTCGAGGATTGCGTGCCGCTTGGCCTGTGGGCCTCCGTTCGATTCGTCGGTACCCATAAAACTTGCGAAGGTGGCTTGTTTGGGCCGTGGTGCGGGGGACTCAAAGTTGTGGTCGAGTGCATCCTGAACGGTGATGGGTTTGCCCCAAAGTGCAATGATGGACGAGGGGCTGAGCGGCTTTCGCACCGTCGCCTGACGTTGCTTGCGCTGGGCAAGTCGGCTGACAATCCAGGCGCTGTTGCGCTTCACAAATGCCTCGATGCGCTCGCGGCTGGCGCCGAGCGGTGCGCTGGCGTGGACCTCACCGCTTGATGTGACGCGTAGGTTGAAGTTCTTGACGCGCTTTTTGGTAACGACGACGGAGATGGGCGTCCCATCCGGCTGGGATACAGAAATCGTAAACTGCTGCGTCAAAAGCGGTCCTTCAGATTGGGGACGGGCCGGCATGTCGACCGTTCGGCATGCCGGCCCGCTCAAGGGATGTGAAATTAATAACGCTCGAAGAAGGCAAGGGCATTATCGCTGCAGAGCTTCTGCATCACGGTCTTGCCAAAATGCTTGGAAAGCATGTTCTGGAACTCGGGCATCTTGCTGGCATCGGAGAGGAAGTCGGGTACTGTGGCACCGTCCCAGTCGCCGCCGAGTGCGATGACGTCCTCGCCGCCCAGGTCGAGCCAATGTTCGATATGGGCTGCCAGCTGGTCGAAGGTGACATCTGCGGCGGTCTCTTTGGTCGCTTCGTTAGAGAGAAACTCGCTGCAGTAGTTGAGGCCGACGATACCGCCCATATCGCGAATGGTGCGGAACTGGTCGTCGGTGAGATTGCGCTTGACGCCGCAAACCGCACGGGAGTTGGAGTGACTGGCGACGAAGGGGCGCGTGGCGTGGGCGACAACCTCGTCAAAGCACTCATCGTTGAGGTGGGAGACGTCGAGTACCATGCCGGCGTGCTCCATCTGCGTAAGTGCCTCGATGCCGGCGGCGGTGAGGCCGGCGTGGGTATCGTGCCCGCTCGCGAGCGGTCCCTGCGCGTTCCAGCTGAGTGATGACATGAGTACGCCCAGGCTCTTGAGTACCTCGATCAGCGCGGGGTCCTCGGCAAAGAACGTGGCGTTTTCGATGGTGTGGATGCAGGCGACCTTGCCGTCTTTGAGCGCAGGGCGAATGTCAGCGGCGCTGCGTACGTTGACCATGCGGTCGTGGTTGAGCATTGCCTGGCCGCTCATGTGCGCCATGATTTGCGCCTGGAAGCGCGCGGCGTGGGCGGTGGGAATCTCGTCGGGGACAAACGTGGCGAAGCACTGTGCCCACGGCGTGTTGCCGATCTTTGCGAGCGAGATGGCGCAGGCGTTGCCCTCGATGAGGTCGAAATCTTGCGGATGCGTTTCGTCGCCGGGGAAATAACCGTCGGTGCCGGCGGTAAAGCGCAGGTCGAGATCGAGCGTGGCCCAGCCGATTCGGTCGGCGGTGTCGCAGTGTAGGTCAAATACGGGATATGCCATGGTTCCTCCGGTTGCAGCGTTTCTTTGCAAACTGTCATTGAATTGTATGACTAGGGTATAGTTAGCGCCATATGTTCAC
>DBFCNY010000147.1:0-2468 GCA_048298285.1 Collinsella sp. | reverse complement strand
AGGCCGAGCTGGATCAGCGCCCGCGCGTTGGCGACGATGCCGAGCTGTTCGAGCGCCTGCGTGCCCTCCGCAAGGAGATCTCGACGGAGCTGGAGATGGCGCCGTATATGGTCTTTTCCGACAAAGCCCTGCGCGGCCTGTGCCGCCTGCGTCCACAGACGCGCGAGGAGCTGGTCCAGGTCAACGGCATTGGCGAGAAAAAAGCCGACGCCTTTGGCGAACAGTTTATGGCGGCGATTGAAGAGTTTGAGTCCGAGCATGCGCGGGATGGAGCGTAATGATGGCAGCCGATAGCAAGACCGAACGTTCCGAGCGCGCCGAGGTGCCCGCCGTGCCGCTGTACCAGCAGGTCATGGACGACCTAAAGGGCGAGATCGCGCGCGGCGTGTACCCTGCCGGCTCGCGCATCCCTGCCGAGATGGAGCTCGCGAAGTCCTACGGCGTGGGGCGTATCACCGTGCGCCGTGCCATCGAGGAGCTGTCGCGCGCGGGGTATCTCAACCGCCAGCAGGGGAGGGGCACGTTTGTGTGCGCTCCCAAGCTCAAGCGCAAGATTCGCCAGAGGGGTGACGTCCAGAGCTTTACTGGGGGTTGTGCTGCCAACGACATGGTGCCGGGTGCGCGTCTGGTGTCGCGCACGGTGGTCGCGGCGACGCACGAGGATGCGGCGTTCTTTGGCGTGGAGCCCGGCTGCGAGCTTATCGTGGTCGAACGCGTGCGCACGGCCGACGGCATCCCCGTCATGCTCGAGAACAACGCCTTTGTACTCGCCGACCATCCCTACCTGCAGACGCTGGCCGACGAGGACCTCACCGATAATTCAATCTTTGCGCTCGTTGCCGAGCATTCGGGTCGCGCGCCGCTCAAGTCCGACCCCTGCACCGTGGAGATTGCGCTTGCCGATGCTCAGACGGCCCCGCTGCTGGAGGTGCCGGTCGGCGAGCCGCTCTTCTATATGGAGGCCTACTTTACCGACGCCGGCGGGCGCCCTCTACTGCTCGGCCGCCAAAAGATCGTGGGCTCGCGCTACGTCTTCGACATCTAACGTCCACAGATAGAACAACATAGAACAAATTTGCTGAGATGACTTCACGGGCGTTATTACACGTGCTATAAATAGGACAACATAGAACGACAGCAGGTACGAGCTGTCGTCGTTCAAAGCTGCCCCACAAGGAGGAGCATCAGCATGAACGCACATGATCTGGTTCAGGAAATCATCGAGTGCAAGGGCAAGATCGAGAACGTCTTTTGGATCGCCTGTGGCGGTTCGATGATCGATCTCATACCGGCCAACGAGCTGCTCAAGCGTGAGGCCACCACGTTTACCTCGACGGTCTACACGGCACGCGAGTTTTGCCTGATGGCTCCCAAGAGTCTTGGCGAGAAGTCGCTCGTCATCGCCTGCAGCCACAGCGGCAACACGCAAGAGGTCGTTGACGGCTGCGAGATGGCGCTGACCGCCGGTGCCGAAGTCGTTGGCCTCACCGACTGCGAGGGCTCAAAGATCGACAACGGCAAGTGGACTACCTGGGTCTATCCGTGGGGCGAGGGCGTGTCGCAGGCCGAGGTGCCGCAGGGCATCGGCGCTCTGATCGCCGCCGAACTGCTCGACCAGCAGGAGGGCTACGAAGCGCTCGCCGACATGTACGAAGGCCTTAAGCAGATGGACGCGCTGCTGCCCGCCGCCCGCGAGAAGGTCAACGCCGAGCTGGGCGCCCGCTTTGCTGAGCTCTGCCAGCAGCACAAGTTCTTCTACATCCTGGGATCCGGCCCCAACTTTAGCCAGACCTACGCCATGGCGATCTGCTCGCTCATGGAGATGCAGTGGCAGCACTGCTGCTACATCCACTCCGGCGAGTACTTCCACGGCCCGTTCGAGGCCACCGAGCCCGGCGTGTTCTACTTTGTGCAGCTCGGATCGGGCGAGTGCCGCCCCATGGAGGAGCGCGCGCTGGCGTTCCTCAACACGCACACCGACACGATCATGGTGCTCGACGCGCTCGAGTATGGCGTAGGCGACGTGCCCGCCAGCGTGCGTTCGTACCTGGAGCCGATCTTCTTCTACAACATGAGCTGCGAGCTGCGCGCCGCACGCGGCAAGGTGTTCGATCACAGCCCCGAGGCTCGTCGCTACATGGGCATCGAGCAGTACTAAGTAACGGGAATTATCTTTTTTGGCGGGGTCTGCGCTGAGCGCGGGCCCCGTTTTGCGTTGTGGCGGCCGAATTTGTTCGGTCGGAAAAGTATTAGACCTAAATTTGCAAGCGTGCCGCATGAGTCAAAAAAGCGGGCCGCGCCGGGGGTTTCCGGCGCGGCCCGCTTGGGATCGTGCTTAGATTCGCAAGGTTGCGGCAGTCGGTGCCCTACTTTGCGTCGTAGGCCTCGGCATCCCACCAGTCGAGCTGGGCGATGTTGTCGCGGATGTGCTGACAGCTCTTGTGGAAGCCCTCGAGCTCGTGCTCGGA
>DBFCNY010000146.1:0-4658 GCA_048298285.1 Collinsella sp. | reverse complement strand
ATGTCCAGGTGGTTGCCGCCCGCGCGAAGGTAGGAGCGCTTAAAGAGCAGGAAGGTGTGGCGCAGGTAATCGACCTTTTTCTGTGGCCATTTTTCGACAAGGTTTTGACCGAGCATCTTGGCGAGCGTTTCGTAGCCTCCTTCGCGGGAGAACTCGATCTCGTATAGGGGGCAGACGCGCCAAAACGCGCAGAACTCGCCATAGAGGCGGCTTTCGACGGAATCCCATTTGCCGGGGTTGAGGCGGGTGACCTTGGCCGAAACCGTCGGGGCGTCTAGGAATTTGAGGACGCTGACGCGTTTGTTGCCCTCCTGGACGTAGAACCGATGCATGAACTCGGTGACGATGATGGGGTCGCGATAGCCCTCGGTCACCTGGATGTCGTAGAGGTTGGACCACTTGCGGGCGAACTCGGTGCTAAACGGCAGCAGGGGCATAAAGTTGCACGAAAAGGCAGACTGACGGCCCTTGGTAACCGTGCCGACGACCATTTCGAGCGGAATGTCCCTCAGGCCGACGCTCTCTCGCTGGCCTAAGGGGAGCTGGGCAACGAGGCCGTCGAGGTCCGTAAGGTACGGGTGCTCGCTTTGGCTGATGGCGCGACGGCGTCCCTGCTCGCCGCGCTTGCGTGCTTGACGATAAGCCTCTTCCATGGTGTCTACTCCCTTAGTCGTTTAAACAACGATATGAACCATGGTACCACGATGCGAAACCACCACAAAGGTGCCTGTCCCCTTTGTGGTGGTTTTAGGCGATGATGGGGGCGATGGCGCGGATGCAGGCGTCGGCTGCCGTAAAGGTGGTGCTGTCGTCACTGACGATAAAGATGATCTTACCCTTGATGCCAAAGTCGCCGATCTCGCTAAAGAGCACGTAGGGCTCCTTGTCAAAGCCCGAGATAGGAAGCACGGCGGCCTTGGTGGCGTCGGTGAGCTCATCTGCCAGCGCGTCGAGTGAAGCCCACTTGGACGTGTCCTTGACCGCGACGGGGACGGCCACGCGCCCAAAGGGCATCAAATGCACGAGCGTGTTCTTGGAGATATTTGAGTTGGGAACGATGATGGTCTGCCCAGAGGCGTCCTCGATGGTCGTGTGGCGCCAGGTGATGTCCTGGACCACGCCCGACACGCCGCCGACCTCGATATTGTCGCCGGGCTTGATGATGCCCATAAAGGTCACCTGCATGCCACCGATAAGGTTTGACAGCGTGTCCTGAAAGCCGAGCGAGATGGCGATGCCGCCGACGCCAAGAGCGGCGACGAGAGCGTTTGCGTTAATGCCAAAGCAGTTGTCGAGGATAAAACTGCCGCCGATCGTCCATATGACGGCGCGCGCGATGTTGATGAAGATGCTGGATGAAGGGAGTGGGTTATCGTCGCGGTTAAGCAGGTGGCGCAGGGTCTTGGACGCGACCTTGGCGGCAACGGCGGTGCCGATAGCCAAGATACCTGCCCAGATGATGTTGTGGACCCATCGTTGTGCAAAGAAATGAAGAATTGGCTCAAACAATTCCATGTAGGGAAACCTCCTCATGATCGTTCAACCATGATACCCAACAAGAAGCCCGTCCGATCAAATTCGGACGGGCTTCTTGGTGGGTATAAGGTTTGCACGGCGGGGAAGAGATCTTCTCAAGGCAGTTTCCTTAGTTCTTGACCAGTGGTCCCTGCTGACGCTGGATTATCGACATGATATGCGAAAACCGCCGCAAGGGCGCCTGTCCCTTTGCGGCGGTTTTGTCGTTTGTGCAGATAAAACCTGCCAAAATAAACCTGTCCCTCTTTGGCAGGTTTTAGCTCAGCAGCATGCGGTCGTTGGCGAGCTCGCCGCCCGAGACCTCCTCGAACTTCTGGAGCAGGTCGGCGACGGTGAGCGACTTTTTCTCGTCGCCGGCCACGTCGTAGATCACATGGCCCTCGTGCATCATGATCAGACGGTTGCCCAGACGGATGGCGTCGTTCATGTTGTGCGTGACCATGAGCGTGGTCAGGTGGTTCTCGTCGACGATCTCCTCGGTCAGGTTGAGCACCTTAGAAGCCGTCTTGGGGTCGAGTGCGGCGGTGTGCTCGTCGAGCAGCAGCAGGCGCGGCTTGGTGAGCGTGGCCATCAGCAGGGTGAGCGCCTGGCGCTGGCCGCCCGAAAGCAGACCGACCTTGGCATTGAGGCGTGTGTCCAGGCCAAGGTCCAGGCGTTTGAGCAGCTCAATGTACTCGTCCTTCTCGGCCTTGGTGACGCCCCACGAAAGACCGCGACGCTGGCCGCGGCGCTTGGCGAGGGCCAGGTTCTCGGCAATCTGCATGTCGGCTGCGGTGCCGCGCATGGGGTCCTGGAACACTCGGCCCAGGTACTTGGCGCGCTGCGACTCGCTCAGACGCGAGATATCGTTGCCGTCGAGCTCGATAACGCCCGAATCGAGCGGATACACGCCGGCGATCATGTTGAGCAGCGTGGACTTGCCGGCGCCGTTGCCGCCGATCACGGTTACAAAGTCGCCGTCGTTAAGGGTGAGATCGACGCCGGTGAGTGCGCGCTTCTCGGTGACGGTGCCCTTGTTAAAGGTCTTTTTGACGTGCGAGAGCTTAAGCATCTGCCTCATCCCCCTTCGTGTAGGAGCTGCGGAGCTTATAGCGCTCCCAAACCACGGGCACGCACAGGGCCACGGCAACGATCACGGCGGAGAGCAGCTTCATGTCGTTGGCATCCATACCCAGCTGCAGCACGATGGCGCGGATGAGGAAGTAGACCACGGAGCCAAAGACGGCAGAGGCAAGACGGACGCTAAACTGCGTCAGACCGCCGGGCAGCAGGCGGCCGAGCACCTCGCCGATAACAATGGCGGCAAGACCGATAACGATGGCGCCGGTGCCCATGCCAATGTCAGCGTACTTCTGGCTCTGGCAGATGAGCGCACCCGAAAGGCCGATAAGGGCGTTGGAGAGCACGAGGGCGATCATCTTGGTGGAGTTGGTGTTGACGCCCAAGGCGCGGATCATGTACTCGTTGTTGCCGGTGGCACGCAGCGCCGAGCCGATCTCGGTGCCGAAGAACCAGTACAGGATGGCGACGATGGCCACGGCCAGCACAATGCCCAGGATGATGGCAACGGTGGACTGCGGCAGGCCCGTCATGTGGCTGACGGATGAGAAGATGGTGCCCTTGGCAAGGATGGGCGTGTTGGATTTGCCCATGATGCGCAGGTTGATGGACCACAGACTGATCTGCGTAAGGATTCCGGCGAGGATCGCGGGAATCTCAAAGACGGTGGTCAAGATGCCCGTGACAGCGCCTGCGATGGCGCCGGCGCACATGCCGGCCAGCACGGCGAGCAAGGGGTCGACGTTATTGTTGACGATGAGCACGGCGCAAACACAGCCGCCGAGGGCAAAGCTGCCGTCGCAGGTCATATCGGGGATGTCGAGCAGGCGGAACGTGATAAACACGCCGAGCACCATAATGCCCCAGAGGACACCTTGGGAAACGGCGCCCTGCAATGCAATGAGCATGCTTCATACCTCCTAGGATAGGGTGGACACGTGATTTTCCATAATAGCGGTACCAATGCATAAAAGAGCTGCGGACGGATGTTTTGTCTCATCCGAAACAAGCAGGGCGAACGCCGGTCTTTAGCGTTCGCCCCAAGGACTCAGATATTGAATAACGCGGCTGTGGCGCGTGTGCGGGCCCTAGACGCGTTACCGCGCATGGCGCTACTCGTCCAGAGCGGAAAGGTCGATACCCAGGGCCTCGGCCATCTCGTCGTTCTTGACGACGACCAGGTCCTTGCTCGAGAGGTGCTTGATCGGCATATCCTCGGGCTTGGCCTCGCCCTTCAGGATCTTAACGGCCATCTCGCCTGCGGCGTAGCCCAGGTCCTCGTAGTTGATGGAGAGGGTGAACACGCCGCCGGCCTTGCACATGCCCTCCTCGCCGGTAACGAAGGGGAGCTTGTTCTCCTTGCAGATCTGGCCGACCTGCGAAGCACCCGCGGCGATGGTGTTGTCGGTGGGGGAGTACAGCACGTCGACCTTGCCCACGGCGGACTCGACGACGGACTGGATCTCGTTGGAGCTCGAGACGGTGAAGTCGGTGTACTCGAGGCCCAGCTTGTCGAGCTCCTTCTTGGCGGCCTTGATCTGGACGTCGGAGTTGGACTCGGCGGTGCAGTAGAGCAGACCGACCTTCTTAACGTCGGGCAGGACCTTCTGCATCATCTCGAGCTGCTCGGCGACCGGGGTGAGGTCGGAGGCGCCGGTGACGTTGGTGCCGGGCTTGTCGTTGTCCTGGACCAGGCCCGAGGCGGCGTAGTCGGTGATGGCGCAGCCCACGATGGGGATATCGGCGGTGGCGCCGGCGGCAGCCTGCGCGGCGGGCGTAGCGATGGCATAGATCAGGTTGACGCCGTCGCCTACGAACTTGTCGGCAATGGACTTACACGTGGACTGGTCGTTCTGGGCGTTCTTCTGGTCGATCTTGACCTTGAGACCGCTCTTCTTGATGGCCTTGACGAAGCCGTCGTTGGCGGCATCGAGCGCGGAGTGCTCGGTGAGCTGCAGAACGCCGATGGTGTAGTCGGAACCGGCGGCAGCGGAGCCGGAACCAGAGTTGCCGCCGCATCCGGCGAGCGGAGCGAGCGCGAGCAGGCCAGCGGAGACAAGAAG
>DBFCNY010000145.1:0-4284 GCA_048298285.1 Collinsella sp. | reverse complement strand
CGGATGACCTCGTAGGCGCTGCCTTTCTTGATCTTCAGGCGCTCCGCCACCTCGTCGGCGGTGAGCATGCTCGGCCTCGGTGTCTTTGCCACCGGCTGTTCCATCTTGGACCTCCTATCTATCCGTACGTATGCGTACGCTCGTATTCCCGAGAATAATCGTACGTATCTGTACTGTCAATAGAATTGCGTACAAACTCGTACGCTGATAGAATGGTCGCCGACGAAATCTATAGGAGGGCACATGGCGACAGGCGACAACATTCGGCGGCATCGCAAGGCGAAGGGCTTTACGCAGGCCCAGCTCGCCGATGCCGTAGGGCTCACCGAGGGTGCGATCAGGCACTACGAGAGCGGCATCCGCGCGGTTAAGCCCGAGCTGCTCGAGAAGATCGCGAAGGCGCTCGAGGTCTCCGAGGGCGCGCTCAAGGACTACGGCGTCGAGACGTCTCGAGACCTCATGGCCCTGCTGCTGCAGCTTGAGGAGGGCTACGGTCTCGTCCCCAGCGAGGACGGCATGGGCCTGACGGTCGACCCCAGGGCGCCGCATGCCCCCAAGCTCGCGCAGTCGATCAAAACCTGGGCCGAAAAGCGTGCCGAGCTCGAACGCGGCGAACTCGACGAGGACGCTTACGCCGGCTGGAAGGCCTCTTTCTGACATCTTCCCAGGTGAATTGACGTTTTCTTGCGAACAGCCTCCGGTTCTCCGGAGGCTGTTCCATTATTCCCGTATGAAATCGGCACCCCTGAAGCCCCGTTCGAGGAATAATTGCGCGCTAAAATACAGCAAGATACACGGCGTTATTCGGCGGCATTCGGGGTTGTCGAAACTGCGGAAACCGATTTCCGCGTTTCTTTATTCCCGTTTGTTGACCTGGGCAAATACAATTGAAAAGGGTTTGAATCCGCCTCGCAGTTTCAACTCAGTTTCGACCGTTCGAAACCGGCCTTCGGGGGACCCGAATTGTGAATTATTCCCGCAGGGCCTAATTATTCCCGTACCGCCGAGTACTCCGCTGTACCGCCCAGTAGGGATAGACGGGAATAATTGGGTCGTTTTCCCAGGTAGAGATGCAAAAAGAAAGCCCTCGAACCAGAGGGTTCGAGGGCTGTTATTCCCACTATTTCGCTGGTGGCTTCGTCCTGCGGCGATGCCGAAACAGTATCAGGCGGTACTCGGCAGCACCAAAACGCGAGTTCAGAAGCCAGTTCCCGTTATTCCCACTCGATGGTCGCGGGCGGCTTGGACGTGATGTCGTAGCACACGCGGTTGGCACCGGGGACCTCGGCAACGATGCGGCCGGAGATGCGGGCCAGCACGTCGTAGGGCAGCTTGGCCCAGTCGGCGGTCATGGCATCGCTGGACTCGACGGCGCGCAGGATGATCGGGCGCTGGTAGGTGCGCTCGTCGCCCATAACGCCCACGGACTTGATGTCGGGCAGGACCGCGAAGTACTGCCAGCAGCTGTGCTCGGAGTTGCGCTCGCCGGTCTGCTCAAACAGACGCTGGTTGTAGGCATCGAGCTCCTCGCGCACGATGGCATCGGCGTTCTTGAGGATCTCGAGCTTCTCCTTGTCGACCGCACCGATGATGCGGATGGCAAGACCCGGGCCCGGGAAGGGTTGACGGAACACGATGTGACCCGGCAGGCCGAGCGCCAGACCAAGCGCGCGGACCTCGTCCTTAAAGAAGTGGTCGAGCGGCTCGATGAGGTCGAAGTGCACGCCCTCGGGGAACGGGATCAGGTTGTGATGGCTCTTGATGGTGGCCGTCTTGCCGCCCGTCTTGCGAGCGCCGGACTCGATGATGTCGGGGTAGATGGTACCCTGAGCCAGGTACTTGACCGGCTTGCCATCGGTCTCGAGCTGCTGCGCCACGGCGAAGAACTCTTTCCAGAACTGCGTGCCGATAATGCGGCGCTTCTCCTCGGGCTCGGTCACGCCGGCCAGAAGCTCGGCATAACGGTCCTCGGCGTGAACGTGAATAAAGTCGACGTCAAACTGCTTGGTGAAGACCTCCTCCACCTGCTCGGGCTCGCCCTTGCGCAGCAGACCGTGGTTGATGAACACGCAGGTCATCTGCTTGCCCACGGCACGGGCACCCAGCGCAGCCACGACGGAGGAGTCGACGCCGCCGGACAGGGCCAGAATTACGCGGTCGTCGCCGACCTTCTCGCGGAACTCGGCCGTCATGGTCTCGACCAGGTTGTCCATGCTCCAGTTGGGCTCCAAGCCGCAGATCTCAAACAGGAAGTTGCTCAGCAGCTGCTGACCGTACTCGGAGTGCTTGACCTCGGGGTGGAACTGCGTGGTGAAGATCTTGCGCTCGACGCACTCCATGGCGGCAACCGGGCACACGTCGGTGCTGGCGGTAACGGTAAAGCCCTCGGGCACCTCGGAAACGGCGTCGCGGTGGCTCATCCACACGGTCTGCTCCATAGGCGTGGAGTTAAAGAGCTTGGCGCCGGCCGTGCGCGTGATGGTGGCGCGGCCGTACTCGCCCACCTCGGAGTGGCCGACCTTGCCGCCGAGCGTCACGGCCGTGATCTGATGGCCGTAGCAAAAGCCCAGGACGGGAAGGCCCAGGTCAAAGATGGCAGGATCGATGGACGGAGCGTCCTCGGCATACACGGAAGCCGGGCCGCCGGAAAGGATGAGCGCAGAGGCGTTCATCTCGCGAATCTCGTCGGCCGAGATGTCGCAGGGGACGATCTCGGAATACACGTTGAGGTCGCGGACGCGACGGGCAATGAGCTGACCGTACTGCGCACCAAAGTCGAGTACGAGGACCTTTGCGGAAGCCTTTTGATCCATGGTTTCCCCCTCTTGTTGGCGGGGAGCCGGTGCCCACCCGCGCGAATAAACGAAAACAGCTTTCATAGTGTACACGTTATATGGGGTTTCTCGTCCCTCGCAGCCATCAGCGCACGGCAAACGCACGACCTGGGCCCTATTTGACGGCGATTGAAGTGTTACCAAACGTTACAGATGATGTAATACGTTTGAACATTGGACGCCCTGTGCCACAATACTGCCGAACGACTCCGCCTCTGCGGCGGCAAATACGATAGGAATACTAGCATGAAGCGCATCCTTCTCATCGCCACGGGCGGCACCATCGCATCGACCGAGGACGGCAACGGCCTCTCCCCCGCCCTGACCGGTGAGGAGCTCGCCCAGAGCGTCCCCGAGATCTCGGGCCTCTGCGAGTTCGACGTCGTGCAGCCCATGAACATCGACAGCACCAATATGCGCCCCAGTGACTGGATGCGTATCCGCGACGTCATCGTCGAGGGTTATGCCGACCACGACGGCTTCGTGATTCTGCACGGCACCGACACCATGAGCTACACCGCGGCAGCGCTTTCCTACCTGATTCAGGACAGCCCCAAGCCCATCGTGCTCACCGGCTCGCAAAAGCCCATGGGCAATCCATTTACCGACGCCAAGCTCAACCTGTACCAGAGCCTGCTCTATGCGCTCGACGAGCACTCGCACGATGTCTCGATTGTGTTTGGCGGCGTCGCCATTGCCGGCACGCGCGCCCGCAAGCAGCGTACCATGAGCTTTAACGCGTTCATTAGCGTCAACTATCCGCCCATCGCCTATATCCGCAATGACCGCATCGTGCGCAACGGGCTTCACGGCACGCATCAGGGCGAAAACCCGGTGCGTTTCTACGACAGCATCGACCCGCGCGTATTTGTACTCAAGCTCACGCCCGGCGTAAACCCGGGCATCCTCGACGCCCTTGCCGATAGCTACGACGCTGTAATCCTTGAGACCTTTGGCATTGGCGGTATCCCCGAGTTTGGCGAGTCGGGTGAGTCGTTCCAAGAGGCGATTTTCCGCTGGGTCGATTCGGGCCGCACCGTCGTTATGACCACGCAGGTCCCCGAAGAGGGCCTTGACCTGGGTGTTTATGAGGTCGGCCGTGCCTACGCCGATCATCCGGGCATTTTGCGCGGCGACGACATGACCACCGAGACGCTCGTGGCCAAAACCATGTGGGCGCTCGGCCAATCACGTGATGCGGCCGAGATTCAGCGCCTGTTCTACAGCCAAGTCAACCACGACCGCATCCCGATGGCCTAATCCCTAAGGCAGTTCCACTTATCGCAGCCTCAAACGACAGGTGGTCCCCCTCGGGCCGTGCAAAAAACGGAGTATTCTGCAATTTCTCCGCCAGAGGCATAGAATCGGCCAATTGTTAGACGAACTTTTAGGACGAAGGTGCCGTCTGGTAAATATTTATTCCTCATTTTTATTTAACGTGTGGATTAAC
>DBFCNY010000144.1:0-1597 GCA_048298285.1 Collinsella sp. | reverse complement strand
CATATACTTAATCCTTACGTCCGAATGCGAGGGAAAGGATATGTCATGGCAAAGGCTGTAAAGACGCCAAAAACCAATGCGATGCGCGAGCTGGAAAGCGCCGGCATTTCCTATGTTCTACATACGTACGAAGACGATGGTGATGAGTCGGTGGGCCTGGGGGTCGCGATTTCGGAGCAGCTTGGCGAGGAGCCCGGTCAAGGATTTAAGACTTTGGTCTGTGTGACACCGTCCAACGACTATGTCGTGTGCTGCATCCCTGTTGCCGACGAGCTCGATCTAAAGTCCGCCGCGCGTGCCGCGGGGGAGAAGTCCTTGGCCATGATGCATGTGAAGGATTTGCTTGCGGCGACTGGCTACGTTCGCGGCGGCTGCAGCCCGGTCGGTATGAAAAAACGCTACCGGACGCTCATTGATGAGACGTGTGTCCTTTGGGATACCATTTTTATTTCGGGAGGCAAGCGTGGTTATCAGCTCGAGCTTGCACCCGATGATTTAATTGCATTTTGCGGGGCGACGGTTGCCGCGATTACGAGAGAGGACTGAGCGATGCCGCAGGAAGAATTGAAGCGCGGAGCTCATTTTGCAAAAGAATCTGCGCCTCAGACACCCTCATCCGAAGTTTCTTCGTCGCGAGATGACACTGACGACATGGGCTCGTCGGACTACTCCACGGTTGGTCGTTCCGCCGGGCTTATGACCATTCTGACCATCGTGTCTCGCGTTACCGGTTTTATCCGCACGTGGGCAATGGCGGCCGCTATCGGCATGTCGCTACTCTCGTCCTCCTATCAGGTCGCCAACAACCTGCCCAATATGCTCTACGAACTCGTGATGGGCGGCATGCTCGTGACGGCGTTTTTGCCCGTGTACATGGGCGTGAGGCGTGAGCAGGGTCGCGAGGCCTCGAACGAGTACGTGGGCAACCTGCTCGGCATTCTGCTTTTGGTGCTGGGTGGCATTTCGTTGCTGGGGACCGTGTTCGCCCCGGGCTTTATCTGGACGCAATCGTTCCTTTCGGGTGACGGCGGCAGCATGGATACCGCTGCGTTCATGTTCCGTTTCTTTGCCATCCAGATTCTGTTTTATGGTTTGGGCTCGGTGTTCTCGGGCGTTCTCAACGCACACCGCGACTACTTCTGGTCGACGTTTGCCCCGGTCCTCAACAATGTGATCGTCATTGCGAGCTTTATGGGTTTTGCGCCCGTGTCCGCACAGTTTGGCGAACGTGCCGGCATCATCTTGATTGCGGCCGGTACGACCCTCGGTGTCTTTGTTCAGATGGCATGTCAGATTCCCGCGCTTAGCAAGCACGGCGTGCATCCCCATATCCATATCGACTTTAAGGACCCCGCGCTGCGCCAGACGATTGCGCTCGGTATCCCGACGCTGCTCGCCACGGTGTGCATGTTTGTCTCGACTTCTATCACCAACGCTGCCGCGCTGGTGGTCCAGCCCGAGACTGGTCCTTCCGTCATCGCCTATGCGCGCCTGTGGTACACGCTGCCCTACGCGCTGATTGCCGCCTCGCTTTCGACGGCGCTCTATACCGAGCTCTCTCACGACGCACAGGAGAAGGATTACGACAGCGTACGCA
>DBFCNY010000143.1:0-2979 GCA_048298285.1 Collinsella sp. | reverse complement strand
CCAGCGCGCCTTTGGATCCCACACGCACACGTCGGCATCGGCACCCTCGGCAAGACAGCCCTTGCGCGGATACATGCCAAAGACGCGCGCCGGGTTCTCACTCATCAAGCGGCACAAATCCTCGGGACCCAGCTGTCCCTCAAAGCTCGTAGCGATCGAGACGGGGCGATGCTCCACACCGGGCCCGCCGTTGGGAATCGCGCGGAAATCGTCGCGCCCGCGGTCCTTTTGCCCGTGCAGGTTAAAGCTGCAGTGGTCGGTTGCAATCGTATCGATCTCGCCGGCCACAAGCGCCTCGCGCAACGCGGCACGGTCACCGGCATGGCGCAGCGGCGGACTCATCACATACTTGGCGCCGGCAAAGCCGTCCTCTCCCTGCTCCAGATAGCAGGTATCATCGAGCATCAGATACTGAGGGCAGGTCTCGACATAGATGTTCTTCTGCCCGCGCGCTTTGGCAGCGCGAATGGCCTCGAGCCCCAGCTTGGTCGAAAGGTGCACCACGTTGACCGGAGCGTCCCCGGCCAAGTGTGCCAGATACAGTAGGCGGCTCACGGCCTCGGCCTCGCACACGTCCGGACGGCTGAGCGCATGCCCCTCGGGCCCATGAATCCCCTGCTCGTACACGCGCTTCTGCAGTTCATTCACCAACGTGCCGTTCTCGCAATGCACGCACAGGATACCGCCCACGCGCTTGAGCTCCTCGAGCACCTCGAGCGTCTCGGCATCGTCCAGGCGCAGATGATCATAGGCAAAGTAGGTCTTAAACGACGACACGCCCGCCTCGCGCATGGCCGAAAGATCGGCGCGGTTGCGTTCATTCCACTCGGCGAGTGCCATATGAAAAGCGTAGTTTGCCGTGCAGGTTCCGTCGGCGCGGCGATGCCACTCGGCCAAGGCATCGGGCATGGTCACGCCGCGATCGGCCGTCGCGTAGTCCACGATGGTCGTCGTACCGCCGCAGGCAGCCGCGCGCGTACCGGTCTCAAAGCTATCGGCTGTCCAATCCATGCCGGTCCAGCACTGCATGTGCGTGTGGCCGTCGATAAAGCCGGGGAACACCCAACAGTCCGTGGCGTCCTCGACGGTATCGTCCTCGCCCGGCTCAATCGCCACGGCAATCCGCACGATCTTGTCGCCCTCCATGGCAAGGTCGGCGCGGCGAAGCCCCTGGGGCGTCACGAGCGCGCCGTTTTTGATAATGATCATAATTGCTCCTTATTGATTGATGCAGTTGGCCACGCGATCAAAATACGAGCAGGCGGCAATATGCTCCGTTATGCGTCGCTGTCCCTTGACGGTATCGACGTCCCACAGCTCGTAGGCACGCGCCTCGACCAGCGTAACGTCGACGCGACCTTTGAGAATCGAGCCCCCGCCGTCCTTGCCCTCAAGACGCATGAGCGCATCGAACAGTTCCGCCGGAAAGAGCACCGGACTCGAAGGCTCACCGTTGCACGCAAGACGCACCGGATGCTTGCGGCCACGCTCGTCAAATGCACGAACCATAGCCTCAAAAGAATCCGAACTCACGAGCGGCTGGTCGCCCGGCAAAAAGAGGCAACCTTTCCAGTTGCGTTCGACTCCCCACGAAAGGCCCGCACGGACGCTATCGCTGCGCAGCTCGCCATCGTGCAGCACGCACGGGCAATGCTTGTCCTCGCAAATCTGAGCGACCTCGGGCCAACGCGTCGAAACCACGACGTCAAAGCCCCGGGGAACCGAATCGATGGTCCGGGCAATCAGCGGCTCGCCATAGATATCGGCAAGCATCTTGTTAGAGCCAAACCGCTTGCCCTCGCCCGAAGCCATAATGACGCATCCAAGTTTCATGGTGATACCTCCCCTGAAACCATCGTACCCATAACTCGCGCCGCGGGCATCCACATCGAAAGCGCTTATCCCACACGCCCGCGATGCAAAAAAGGGGCACCCCGCCGGTTGGCAGAGCGCCCCCTTTACATGGCTTACCTCAACCCGGCTTTAGGCCTGGAGCCAACGGGCGGTGTTGCGCTCGTCGAGGGCCTTGAGGGTAGCGGCGGGATCGGCAACCTTCTGCAGGAACATCATGGCTGCGATGGCGTACGGCTTGTAGCTTGCCTCCTTGTACATGCCCACGCGGTGCATGTCGAAGACGTCGGCGTTAACCTCGCCGTGCTCGCAGGAGACACCGGAGATGTCGGCGGGCAGCGGGTGCATAAAGATGGTGTCCTGGCCGTTGGCAGTCTTCTCCATGAGCTCGGTCGTGGAGCACCAGTCCTGATGGGTGGCGTTCTGGGCGAGCAGTTCCTTCTCGAGCGCTGCGATGCCGGCGTCGTCGCCCTCGGCGTACAGGTTGGTACGCTTCTCCATGGCGGCAAACGGAGCCCAGCTCTTGGGGATCGCGATGTCGGCGCCCTCGAAGGCCTCGGCCATGGTGTTGACCTGCTTAAAGGTAGTGCCGGACTCGGCGGCATAGCCCTTGGCGCGCTCGACGACCTCGGGCATGAGGTCATAGCCCTCGGGGTGGGCCAGGGTGACGTCCATGCCAAAGCGGGGCAGCAGGCTGATCAGCGACTGCGGGCAGGACAGCGGCTTGCCGTAAGAGGGCGAATAGGCCCAGGTGACGGCAACCTTCTTGCCCTTGAGGTTCTCAAGGCCGCCAAACTCGTTGATGAGGTAGAGCATGTCGGCAGAGGACTGCGTGGGGTGGTCGGAATCGGACTGCAGGGAGATGAGCGTGGGGCGGTGATCCAGAACGCCGTCCTCGTAGGCCTGCTGGACAGACTCGGAGACCTCGGCCATGTAGGCGTCGCCCTTGCCGATGTACATGTCGTCGCGGATGCCGATGACGTCGGCCATGAAGGAGATCATGGTAGCGGTCTCGCGGACGGTCTCGCCGTGGGCGATCTGGCTCTTCTTCTCGTCCAGGTCCTGGACGGTCAGACCCAGCAGGTTGCAGGCGGAGGCGAAGGAGAACCGGGTGCGGGTGGAGTTGTC
>DBFCNY010000142.1:0-3849 GCA_048298285.1 Collinsella sp. | reverse complement strand
CCATGATCCTTCTGGTCGACAAGATCGAAAAAAGCTTCGGCGCACGCGTCCTCTTTAGCGGCGCGTCCTTCCAGATCAACCCCGGCGAGCGCTTCGCGCTCGTGGGCCCCAACGGCGCCGGCAAAACCACCATGCTCAAGATCATCATGGGCATCGACAGTCCCGACTCCGGCCAGGTCCAGTACGCCAAAGACTGCCAGGTGGGCTACCTAGAGCAGGAAACTAATCTGGAGCAAAAGGACACCACCATCCTGGCCGAGGTCATGGCCGCCGCCAAGGAAATCCGCCGCATGGGCGAGCGCGCCAACGAGCTGCAGGCCCAGATCACCGAGCTCTCCGAGCAGGGCAAGGACGTCGACGCGCTCCTTAACGAGTACGGCCAGGTCCAGGACCGCTTTGAGCACCTGGGCGGCTACGAGCTCGAGAGCAACGCCCGCAAAATCCTGTCCGGCTTGGGCTTTAAGGTCACCGACTTTGAGCGCGCGTGCTCCGAGTTCTCGGGCGGCTGGCAGATGCGCATCGCGCTCGCCAAGCTCTTCCTGCGCCACCCCGACCTGCTACTTCTGGACGAGCCCACCAACCACCTGGACCTCGAGAGCGTCCAGTGGCTGCGCGGCTTTATCGCGAACTACGACGGCGCCGTACTCATTGTCAGCCACGACCGCGCCTTCATGGACGCCTGCGTCGACCACGTCGCCGCGCTCGAGAACCGCCGCGTAACCACCTACACCGGCAACTACAGCAGCTACCTCAAGCAGCGCGAGGACAACCTGGAGCAGATGCGCGCCAAGCGCGCCGCCCAGGAGCGCGACATCGCCCATATGCAGGTCTTCGTTGACAAGTTCCGCTACAAGCCCACCAAGGCTGCCCAGGCCCAGGAGCGCATCCGCAAGATCGAGCAGATCAAAAAGGAGCTCGTCATCCTGCCCGAGGGCCACAAGCACATCGACTTTAAGTTCCCCGACCCGCCACGCTCCGGCGACATGGTCGTGGGCCTGGAGGGCGTATCCAAGTCCTACGGCGACAAGCACATCTACAGCGACATCGACCTCAAGCTCTACCGCGGCGAGCACGTGGCCCTCGTCGGCCCCAACGGCGCCGGAAAGTCCACGCTCATGAAGATCCTCGCTGGCCTGGAGCCGCCCACCACCGGCACGCGCGACCTGGGCACCAACGTGGGCGTGGCCTATTACGCCCAGCACGCGCTCGAGGGCATGACCGAGTCCAACACTGTCCTGCAAGAGATCGACACCGTCACGCCCAAGTGGACCGTGCCGCAACAGCGCAGCCTGCTGGGCGCCTTCCTCTTTAGCGACAACGACTCCATCGAAAAGCAGGTCCGCGTCCTCTCCGGCGGCGAAAAGGCGCGTCTGGCCCTGGCCAAGATGCTCGTGGCCCCCGAGGCACTCCTGTGCCTGGACGAGCCCACTAACCACCTGGACATCGACTCGGTGGACATGCTCGAGAACGCCTTGCAAAACTTCCCCGGCACCATCGTGCTGATCAGCCACGACGAGCACCTGGTCCGTGCCGTGGCCAACCGCGTGATCGACATCCGCGACGGCAAGGTCACGGTCTACGACGGCGACTACGACTACTACCTCTACAAGCGCGAGGACCTCGCCGCACGAGCCGCCGCCGAGGCGGCGGGGGAGAACGCGCCGGCTGCGGCCAAGTCCTCCAAAGTAAGCACCGCTCAGCCCGACACCCCCGCTGCTGCCCCCAAGCCTACCGAGGGCAAAAAGACCAAGGAGCAAAAACGCGCCGAGGCCCAGGCCCGCGCCGCGCTCAACAAAAAGCTCAAGGGCGTGCGCAACCAGCTCAAGAAGATCGAAGCCGAGCTCGACAAAAAGCGCGCCCGCTATGACGAGCTTATGGAATTGATGGCGAGCGAAGAGCTTTATGCCGATCAGGACAAGTTCAACGCCGCGCTGGGGGAATATAACGGCCTTAAGCAAGAGCTGCCCAAGCTCGAGGACGAATGGCTCGAGCTTTCCACCCAGATCGAAGAGGAGACCGCGCGTGAACTCTCGTAAGGCCGCTGCCGTGGCGATGAGCATCATCGCCATCGCCTGCCGCGTTTGCGGCATCTTTATGAGCGCGATGACCGTGCTGCTGTGCTTTAGTGGACTCACAGCCAAGCTGCAGATCGTCGGCTTTGTCGTCGAGCTCTCGCGCGCGCTGCCGAGCGCCATCGCCGGCTATGGCGTCATCACATCGCCTTTTGGCGGTGTGTTCCGCCTGGATTATGCTATCGTCGCTGTGATCCTGTTTGTAATTGACTACCTGCTCACGCGCGCCTCGCGCCGCGTCCGCTAGGGGAGCGTTATGTCCAGCAGCTACCTCATGAACCTGCTCGCCAGTGCCGTTGCCGTCATCGTTGGCATCGTGATCCACGAGAGCGCGCACGCCGCCGCAGCCTGGGCGCTCGGCGACAAAACGGCTCGCTCGCGCGGCCGCGTCTCGCTCAACCCGCTCAACCATATCGACCCGTTTGGCACCATCATCCTGCCGCTGCTCATGCTTGCCGCCGGCGGCCCGGTGTTCGCCTTCGCCAAGCCCGTGCCGGTCTACCTCAACAACCTCAAGCACCCTAAGCGCGACGAGGTCCTGGTGAGCGCGGCCGGCCCCGTATCGAACATCGCGCTCGCGTGCCTCGCGGCCGCCCTCATGCACGCAACGTACGGCAACCTCTACGCAAGCATGTCCTTTGCCGTGGCGTCCCAAATCATGAACTTCGGCGCCACGTTTATCGTGGTCAACCTGTCACTCGCGTTCTTCAACCTCATCCCGATCCCGCCGCTCGATGGCTCGTCGATTATCGTGCCGTTCCTCAAAGGCAAGGCACTCAACAACTACTACCACCTGCAGCAATGTGCCATGCCCATCCTCATCATTGTGCTGTATCTGCTGCCCATGTGGACCGGCATCGACGTGATCGGCCGCTATTTCGACGTTACCGTGTATCCGCTTGCTGAGCAGCTGCTCAACTTCGCAATCGCCGGCATCTAAGGTAAACTTACAGGTCGACCGTGCAAAACGGTCGTAATATGCACCCAAACCGCGCCGCGAAGGCGCCGTCAAAGGAGGTCGAAGATGTCGTATCGCGTGTCGACGAAGGTCTACAGCGGACCGTTCGACCTGCTGTTGCAGCTGGTAACCCGCCAAAAAGTAGATATCGGCGCTATCTCCATCAGCGAGGTGGCCGAGCAGTACCTTGCCGAGGCCGAACGCATCGAGGCGCTGGACCTGGACGTGGCGAGCGACTTTTTGCTGGTCGCAGCAACCCTTTTGGACATCAAGGCCGCCTCTCTTGTGCCGCAGGAGGTCCCGCGCAAAGCCGATGACGACGATGGCGAGTTCGACGAAGACCTCGAGGAGCTCAGTGCCCTCGACGGCGACGCCCTGCGCGAAGTCCTGATCCAGCGCCTGATCGCCTACAAGCAGTTTAAGGGTGCGGCAGCTGCCCTTGGCGCACGTATGCAGGCCGAAAGCCGCATGCACCCCCGCGTCGCCGGTCCCGACCCCGAGTTTTTGGGCCTGATGCCCGACTACCTGGCAGGCATCACCCTGCGCGGCTTGGCGGTCATCTGCGCCGACCTGGACGGCAAGCGCCAGACCTTCTTGCTAGAGGCCGAGCACGTGGCGCCGCATCGCGTGCCGCTCGACCTGACCGTGGCCTCGGTCGACCGCTTTACCATGGCGCACCAAACTTGCACCTTCCGCGAGCTGCTGGACGGCGACGCCACCACCGAGCAACTCGTCGTCACCTTCCTGGCCATGCTGGAGCTCGCCAAGCGTGGCTCGCTCACACTGAGCCAGGACGAGATCTTTGGAACCATTCAGATC
>DBFCNY010000141.1:0-9266 GCA_048298285.1 Collinsella sp. | reverse complement strand
TTTGTCAAAGAGTGTTCTCCGTTCCCTTCAGGGGGAGGGCGGGGGCTTTATAGGTTGTAGCTTATTCCCACCTCAAAGTTCGTTCCCTTGTGGTAGCGTTCCACTTCCATTTCCTGCCCCGTGGTGGGCACATCTTGCTTGAAGATGACATCGCGGTTCAGCAGGTCGTTCACTTGCAGCTTCAGGTTGAAGTGCTTGTTCAGGCTATATCCGGCGCTGAAGTTCAACGTGTGCAGCGTCTGTTGCGTGACATCGCCCAGGCCCGACACGCCTACCGCATGGATGCGGCTGCCTTGCAGGTTGTAGAGCAGGGCGAGGTTGAGCTGCCTGTCTTCGCCGAAGCGGGGCGAGTAGGTGAGGTCGGCATTGGCAAGTATGGGCGATGCGCCTTGCAGCGAACGTTCCTTGTTGGTGTAGGCACCGCTTTGGGGCAGCTTCACGTTGGTGTACATGTAGCTGATGTTGGTACCCAGGCGCAGGTCTTTGACGAGCCGTTTGCGCATCTCCAGCTCCACGCCGGCAGCCATGCCGTTGTCGGCATTCTTGAAGCTGTGCAGCGTGGCGCCGCCCTGCAAAAACAGGACGCGGTAGTTGTCGGGGATGCTCAGCAGGCGGCGCAGAGTTGCCTCAGCGTCATCGATGATCTGCTGGTACATGCTAGATCGATGACTCATCTCGAGCACGGACATGCCGCAACCGCGGTAGTCCATCATCTCGTCGGCGATCTCGGCGAGCACGCTTGTGGGCAGCGCTGCCGGGCCAGCTGAGAAGTTGTGCACACGTGCCATCTTCTAGTCTCCCTCGTAGTCGTTTGAACGTTCGGGATACTTTAGCACAGTGGAGCGCCAGGCGCGACCGCATCACGGTAAAACCCGAGTGTGCCGCTATGATTTACAGGGTTGTTACATGGGGGGGAGGGTTTATCTGGAGGCTCGCATCCGACCTGCCTCTGCCTTTGCCTGTTTCCAAGGGCGCACGCGGCCGTTGGTGAGGTCATCGTAACCATGAGCGATGGTACGTTGAATGTGATCTTCGCGTTCCTGAATGGTAGTTAGCGCGCGCGTCTGATCAGAAATAGGCTTTACGACAGGCATATGAAACTCCTTACATAGAATCATATGTATAACTCTATGTTGAGTGTAGCGGAGGGTGGCGTTGGGCGTGTGCGTGCCTGCATTCGTAAGCGCGGTTGTCTGGCAAGTGTGATTTGGGGCGACCTCGTTAAAGTTTCTAAGCTGCGAAAATGACCGTTAACCGGATTAAATTTTGTTGCTCAACATTTGACACTCTGGGCGTGGTAACTTTTTTACCAACAGGTATGATTATTGTCATGTGCGCCGCGCCTGCCTGCCGGGTTGCGGCGCACTTGTGACAGCCTTTGACACCCTTGGAGCGTGTACTGTGGATATAACCACAAAAAGCGTTCGGGGGGGGGGTGCTCACCCGCGAGCAATTCCTCCCGCATGAGATGCGCATCGTCGCTGCCCTTCGTATGCAGGGCGCAAGCGACGAGCAGGTCATTGTACGCGTAAAGAGCGAGAACCTCTTTCAATATCCCACGGAGCGCATGGTCGCCAATCGCGCAACCGTGTGCCTTCGCCGCCTTGACGCCACGGTGCCCACGGACGCCGTATGCGCCGCGCGCGGCATCGACCCCAAAACCGCCGTCGAGGCTGCGTCATCCCTAACCAGGCTTATGGCATCCGGCACTCCCACGCAGGCGGACCAGGCCATCTTCTACAGCATGATCTGCCGCTACGATATCGTGCGCGAGCTCGTGCTCGTCGAGGTAGGGGAGCGCCTACAAAACTTCGATTATGCCTTTACGGCGGTTGACCTCAACGCCTTTATGACACGCTTTACCACGGAGTATCCGGACGCGGCCCGCTGGACTGAGGCCACGGTCAAGCGCATTAAGGGCTCGCTCCGCCAGACGCTCCGCCATGCTGGCCTTATCGGCGAGGGCCTGGGCCCGGAGTCCGAGCGCCTGTCACCACTCTTCCTCGATTCCGATGTCGAGCGAGCCTTGGTTCAGCTGGGCGAGCAGCCGCTTATCGCGGCCCTTACCGGCAGGGCGGTGATGTAGCGTGGCTCCCGTCAAAAGCGCCGTCGACCCTGTTATCACCCCGGCGACCGATCTCACCACCAATATCGGCATCCATTCCCGCAAGAGCGTCGTGGCGGCGCATGCCCGCTCCGAGCGCGCCTGTCAGGAATTTGAGCGCCGTGCGCAGCTTCTGCGCGAGTGCCTGTGCAGCGAGGACTTTTTGGCCAACAAGGGCATAGGCAATGAGATCGGCTTCCACACTTTTTGCTATGACCCCGCGCTGGAGTTTGAGGCGCGTGCATTATTTGACACCCTTTCATGCGATGCCGAGGCCGACAAGCTTCCGTGCACGCTCAAGGTCGTGAACCTTTACGACGCCGTGCTGGCAATTCTCGAAAAGCGCCGTGTCCTCAAGGCTATCCCGCGCCAAGAGGAGCGCCGCGGTACCCAGCGCGTGCTCGAGGACGTGGCCAAGTTCGCCTCGCCCGAGAAAGTTGCCGCGTACATCCTTGAGCAGACCGAGCCGTTCGCGCCCGGAGACGTCATTCTCCTCACCGGTGCAGGTGAGGTCTTCCCGTTCTTTCGCATGCACACGCTTCTCCACTGCATGCTTGCGGATTTTGATGAGGTGCCTGTGGTCGCCGCCTATCCGGGCAGTTTCAACGGCTCTTCTTTCCAGCTCTTTAACCGTCTGCCGGCCGACAACTACTACCGCGCCATCGATATCTCGTAAGCACGGCTCCCCGCAGGCATGTCCCTGCCGCCGGTAACAACCCTATGCCATAACGTTCCCAAACCCAAAGGAGCACCCATGGACAACACAATCATTCGCGACCTCTTTGCAAAAGACCTTAACCGCTCCATCAACGGCGTGGTCAAGGTCCAGGATTCAAAAGATGGGTCCATCCGCCAAGAGCTTGACGAGTACGTGGTGACGCGCGAGTTGCAGAGGCACTTTGCCACGTTCTTCAAGGCCTACGGCGATGCCATCGATGCGCGCACCGACAAGATCGGCGTGTGGATCAGTGGTTTCTTCGGTTCCGGTAAATCGCACTTCCTCAAGATGCTGAGCTACCTGCTCGAGAATCGCCAGATCGGCGGTAAGAGCGCCATCCGCTACTTTGACGGCAAGATCGTCGACCCCATGGTCGCGGCTGCCATGGAGCGCGCCTGCTCGGTGCCCACGCAGGCCATCCTCTTTAACATCGATAGCAAAGCGGGCCAGTGGAAGCAGGGCGATACGGCTCCCACGGCGCTGCTTCGCGGTTTTGAGCGCATGTTCTACGAGGCGCGCGGCTTCTACGGCGAGGACCTCAAGCTTGCAAAGCTCGAGGACTACATCGATTCCCTGGGCAAGACCCAGGAGTTCCGCGAGGCCTTTGAGCGCGTGAACGGCGAGTCCTGGCTCCAGACCCGCGACACCTACAGCTACTTTGAGGACGACGTGGTCGAGGTGCTGCAGAGCGTGCTCGGCATGAGCGAAAAGGCCGCATGGAACTGGCTCGAGGGTTCTGAGGACGAGGTTTTGGCCCCCGATGTCTTTGCCAAAAAGGTCAAGGACTACGTAGACGCTCAGGCAGCGGCCCACGGCGGCAACTTCCGTTTGCTCTTTATGGTCGACGAGGTGGGTCAGTTTATTACAAACGACAAGGACCCAAGCCTTATGCTGAGCCTTCAGACCATCGTCGAGGAGCTGGGTGCCGCCTGCGGTGGCCGCGTGTGGGTGATGGTTACGAGCCAGGAGGCCATCGACAACCTGAGCCTGCCCGTGGGCAACGACTTTTCAAAGATCCAGGGCCGCTTCAATACCCGCCTTTCGCTCTCCAGCTCCAGCGTGGACGAGGTCATCCAGCGCCGTGTGCTCGAGAAGACCGCGCCGGCGGCCGATATGCTTGCACAGGTCTACGAGCAAGACGCCGCCGTGCTTAAAAACAACTTTACCTTTGAGGGTGGCTCGCGTTCCGACCTTGCCGGCTACGCCAACTCCAAGGATTTTGTGGCCAGCTACCCGTTTGTGGGCTACCAGTTTAAGCTCCTGCCCGACGTGATGACCGAGGTGCGCAAGCACGGTGTCAAGGCCAAGCATATGTCAACGGGCGAGCGCTCCATGCTGAGCGCGTTCCAGGAGAGCGCTCAGGCCATCCAGTATGACCAGACCGGTGCACTCGTGCCGTTCTGGTGCTTCTTCGACACTATCTCCAAAGACCTTGAGCACGGCATCAACCAGGTGGTCGACCGCGCGGTCCGTGCGGCCGAGGACGCAAAGGGCCTTGAACCCTACGACGTTCAGGTGCTCAAGCTCCTGTACCTGATTCGTTACATCGGCTACGTTAAGGCCACGGTCGAGAACATCTCCATCTTCATGATAGACGGCCTCGACGTGGACAAGCGCGCCCTTAAGGACCGCGTCAAGGAATCCCTCTCCCGCCTGGAACACGAGAACTACGTGGCGCGCCAGGGCGATATCTACAGCTTCCTTACCGACGAGGAACAAGAAATCGCACAGGAGATTGCACGGACCCCGATCGACAACGCGAAGGTGATTGAGTACATCAAGAAGCGCCTGTTCGAAAGCATTTACACTACGCGCAAGCTCAATCGCGGGACCAACGACTTCCCCTTTGACCGCTACGTGGATGGCTCGATTCATGGATCCAACATGGGCGGCATGGAACTTTCCGTGGTGACCATGGCCAGCGATCTGGGCCGTTCGGACGATGCCGAGCTGGCATTGAAATCCGTGGATAAGGCCATCGTGGCCTTGAGCGACGAGGTGGATTATTGGGCCCCACTCGTCAACACCGCCAAGATTCGCAAGTACGCCAAGACGCGAAATCTCCAGGAGCTTCAGCCGAGTACACGCCAGATCGTCGAGTCCAAGATGCGCGAGGCGGCCTATAACGAGAAAGAGGCCGATACCCTTTTGAGCGAGGCCGTGCTCCATGTACGTTGCGCGGTCGACGGCCGCATTGTTGAGGTCCGCGCGGCCAAACCCGCTCAGGTCTTTGAGCAAGTGCTGGCGCAGCTGTGCGATGTGGTCTTTGAAAAGGCCGACTATATCGGCGTGCCGGTCACGAGCGATTCTGATATTCGCTCCACTCTGGCTGGCAACGTTCAAGTGGGGCTCGCTGGCATGGACGCGGGTAACACGCGTGCGCTCAAGGAGGTCGAGGACTACCTCAAAGTGCAGCACCAGCGCCACCTGGATACCGCTATGGGCGATATCCAGCGCCAGTACCAGAAAAGGCCCTTTGGCTGGCGCGAGGTCGACATCGCAAATGTGGTGGCGCAGCTTGTGGTGGAGCAGCGCGCGCAGGTGCTGTTTGGCGGCCAGACGGTTCAAGCCGGCGACAGCCGCATGGTGGCGCTCCTGCGCAAGGATGCCGATAAGGCCCAGGTGCGCTTGCGCATGCGCATGAGCGACCGGTTGCTACGCGCCGCGGGCGAACTCATGTGTGACCTGTTTGATCTCAAGACCGTGCCCTCCAACGAGGATAAGCTCGTGGCCGAGCTCAAAGAGCGCCTTGAGGGCTTGCGCGAGGCGTGCCTCGCCATGGCACGCGACTACTACACGGGCATCAAGCCGGCCTACCCGTATCCCGGTGAGGACGAGTGCGAGAAGATGCGCTCGGAGGTGGCCGACGTCCTTAAGGACCAGAACGAGGCCGAGGCGTTCTTGACCACGTACACCAAGCACGAGGAGCGTTTGCTCGATGCCAAGGAAGACTTTGACAAGGTGGTTGAGTTCTTCGAGTCCAATCAACGAACAGCGTTTGACCACGCCAGGGATTTCTTGAACCGCACCGAGGGTATCGAGTATGCCTCCGATGACATTCCCGGTGCGGTGGAGAACGTGGCAAAGGTTCGTGAGATCCTCAAAGATCCCAAGCCCTACGGCCGTATTAAAGACCTGCAGCCGCTTATGGATCCCGTCGAGGATGACATGAAAAAGCTGTTGGGCATCCGCCGCAATGAGTTTTTGTGTCGCATCGAGAGCGATCTGCAAGACCTGCGGGCGCAGGCCGAGAGTCAAAAGGGCTTTGTCAATCAGGCCAAGGATGCCATAGCAGACGCCGGCACCAAATACGAGTCGTTCAAAAACCGTGCCCACAGCGCTCAAAGTCTCAACGAACTGAGCGTTGTTGCAACTAACTGGGGCGACTGGCTCAGTGCGGCGGCCAACGAGATGTACGACGCTGTGGATGAGGCCCGCGTGCGTATGGACAACGAGCGCCGCGCCACCGAGGTCATGAGTACGGGCGAGGTGGTCAAGAAGGTCTCTAACAAGGGCGCCGCATCGTCTGCTCCCGCGCCCGCGCCCAAGCCCCAGCGCAAGATCAAGACTGTGCGTCGCGCCGATCTGGCCAAGCCGAGTCGTCTCTTGTCCGCAGAGGACGTGGAGCGCTACGTGGACGACCTGCGCTCCCGCCTTATGCAGGCGCTCGCTGCAAACGACGAGATCCGTATCAACTAACCCGCGGAGCCACCGGTGCCAAAGCGCGCACCGGTGGCTTATGGCGTTTAGAAAGGCTCATCACCCATGAACGATTCTGCTCTTAAGAGCTTCTGCACCTGGGCCCGTACGGAGCTCATCAAAGGCGTGGAGGCGCAGATGGTGCGCTACGGCATCACCGAACCTGCACCCGCGCCCGTTGGGTCCGAGACCGTCAGCGGCCTGCCCCTAAGTCCGGCTGAGATTGAGCAACGCGACGAACTACTGCGCATGCAGGCAGAGGTGGGTCACGAGGCGCTGCGCGACCGTGCGGCCTACACCTGGTTCAACCGCATCGTGGCCATTCGCTTCATGGATGCACGCGGATGGCTTCCCAGCCGTATGCGCATGCTAAGTCGTGCGGACGGCAGCCATGGCAGCGAGGCCGTGGAGAACGCTCTGGACGTGGAAATAACGACGGTCGATACCGATCGCATAGCCGAGCTCAAGATGGCGGGCTTGGATGAACCGTTGTGGCGCTACCTGTTTGTTGCCCAGTGCGAGGAGCTTGCCGATTGCCTGCCGGGCGTCTTTGAACGCGTGGGCGGAGCCATGGAGCTGCTGTTGCCCCAGGGCCTCATGATGGCTGACAGTGTGGTGGGCAAACTCAATGCCGTCCTCACTGACGAGGACTGGCGCGAGGGCGTGACCGTTCTGGGCTGGATGTATCAGTACTACAATGCCGACGTTAAAGACGAGTTCTTCAAGTCCAAGCGCAAGGCAGCGGCGGCGGACATCGCGCCCGCTACGCAGCTCTTCACCCCCGAGTGGATCGTGCGCTATATGGTCGAGAACTCGCTCGGCCGTCTGTGGATGCTCAACAATCCGGGGAGTTCGCTACGCGAGCGCATGGAGTATTACATCGAGCCCGATGCTGAGCACGAGGACTTCATCCGCATTTCGAGTCCCGAGGAGATAACCCTCTGCGACCCCGCATGCGGCTCGGGCCATATCCTGGTCTATGCGTTTGAGCTGCTCTTCCATATGTACGAGGAGCGCGGCTATCGTGAGCGCGAGATTCCCGAGCTCATTCTTACTAAAAACCTTGCAGGTATGGAAATCGATTCCCGCGCGGCACAGATCGCGGAGCTGGCGCTTGCCATGTGCGCCCGCGAGCACGACCGTCGCCTCTTTAGGCGTGGCGTTCGCGCCGACGTTACCGTGCTCTCGAGCATCCCGCTAGGGGAGGACGAGCTGCCGGGTAACAAGAAGCTCGCCGAGGAGCTGAGTCATTTGGGCGAGATCGGTTCGCTGCTCAATCCCTCAGAGGACGATGTCGACGAGCTCAAGGCTGCCACCGCGAGTTGTTCCGATGACCTTTTTGCCGCTACGGCCAAAACTAAGCTCGAAAGCGCTGCCGCCATCTGCGAGAAGCTGTCCCGTCGTTTTACCTGCACTGTGGCGAATCCTCCGTATATGGGCAGCAGCAGCTTTAATCCATTCATGAGCAAGTGGGTCAAGAAGAACTACCCCGACGTGAAGAGTGACCTGTGCACGTGCTTCATCGAGCGCGGGTTCAGCCTTGCCAAGGACCGCGGTTACGCGGCCATGGTCACCATGCAGAGCTGGATGTTCCTGGGCAGCTTCGAGAAGATGCGCTCCTCGCTCATCGACGGCAAGACGATCGTCTCGATGGCGCACCTCGGCCCCCGCGCATTCGACGCCATCGGCGGCGAGGTCGTCAATGTGACCGCCGACGTCATCTACAACGGCCGCGCGGCATGCGGTGGCGCCTACGTTCGCCTCGTCGACATCAACGGCAGCGAGGCGAAGCGCCTCAAGCTGCTCGAGGCGATCGAAAACCTCGACTGCGGCTGGTTCTACCGCCGCGACGCCGACACCTTCAAGCAGATTCCCGGCACCCCCATAGCCTACTGGGCCAGCGACGGACTACTCTCTGCGATGGCTGATGGCGTTAAACTATCTTCGTTCGGAAGAACGTCTAAAGGAATTATCACTGGTAAAAATGATAAGTTCATTAGGCTTTGGTGGGAGTGCGCCGTTGGGACTATCGGTTTTTCGTCATCATCTGTATCCGATTTATTTAGTGGCAGAAAATGGCACCCCTGCACAAAGGGAGGCTCTTATCGTAAATGGTTCGGTAATCTTGACTCTGTAATTGATTGGTCAAATAACGGTCACAGTGTGTTTGAGTCGGCCTCGCGTGAAGGAAACCATGCGCAAGATTATTCGGATGAACTGAAATTCAAGCCTGCCATTTCATGGTCGGCGATTACTTCGTCCATCCCTTCGTTTAGGTATGCGTCCAATTGTCTTTCAGAGCATGCCGGCATGTGCCTTTTTGTTCCTGAGGATAAAATCGGTTATATGTTGTCGCTGCTTAACTCCAGCGTTTCTAAAGAGTATTTTTCGTTAATCGCTCCAACTCTGAACGTTAACGCTGGTGATGTGGATAAATTTCCCGTCCTACTGAGTTGCTTCAATCTCGTAGACGGGTTATTTAAGGAAAGCAGAGGATTATCAAAAACCGACTGGGACGCGTTTGAAACCTCCTGGGATTTCAAACGTCATCCTCTCGTTTAGGAGTCCACGTGTCGCAGAAGAAAAAGGCTAACAATAATAAATGCGCGCATCCACCTCTTAAGAATGATGTGTCGTGGATAAAACAGGTTCATGAATCGTATAAGGACGATGTCTCTAAGAAAAAACTACGCATATATTTGCAAAGATTTGTATCCGAATCAGAAGCTATTGATGCTACGAGGC
>DBFCNY010000140.1:0-5539 GCA_048298285.1 Collinsella sp. | reverse complement strand
CCTCAAGGAGCAGAACCCCAAGATTCAGGTCGTCGCCGTCGAGCCCGCCACCTCCCCGGTGCTCTCTAAGGGCCAGGCCGGCCCGCACAAGATTCAGGGTATCGGTGCCGGCTTTGTGCCCGACGTCCTCGACACCCAGATCTACGACGAGATCATCCCCGTTGAGAACGACGACGCCTTTGCCACCGGCCGCGCCGTGGGCCACAAGGAGGGCGTGCTCGTGGGCATTTCGTCCGGCGCCGCCGTGTGGGCCGCGCTACAGCTGGCCAAGCGCCCCGAGAACGAAGGCAAGACCATCGTGGCACTGCTCGCCGACACCGGTGAGCGCTACCTTTCCACGGCACTCTTCCAGGACTAAGGTCTGTCGCCCATAGGTTGAGCCCAGGACGAACCGGTCTCCTCTCTCCCGGCAGCCTGAGCCCATCCAATCAGGGTGTCCCACGAGTCGACCGAACTTGCTACAATGTCTGCGGCGCGGAACCAGCCTCCCGCGCCGCTTTTCTTTTTTGGCCACATGCCACCAAGGAGAACCTCCCCATGCACAACAAGCGCGTGCTCGTCGCCATGAGCGGCGGCGTCGATTCCAGCGTGACCGCGTACCTGCTCAAAAGCCAGGGCTACGAATGCGTCGGCGCCACCATGCGCCTCACCTGCCCCGCGCCCGATCCCATCACGGGCATGAGTAAGGTCGACCGCGACATCGCCGATGCAAAGGCCGTCGCCGAGCGCCTGGGGATCCCCCATCACGTACTCGACCTGCAGCAGACCTTCGACCATAGCGTTATCGAGCGCTTTGTGAACGCCTACCAGGAGGGGCTGACGCCCAATCCGTGCATTATCTGCAACCGCCACATAAAGTTTGGCGCGCTGCTCGATGCGGCGCTGGACATGGGCTGCGACTACATCGCCACGGGACATTACGCCAAAACAAGCCAGGCGGCAGACGGCACCTGGCAGCTACATCGCGGCGAAGATCCCAAAAAGGACCAAAGCTACTTTTTGTATTCGCTCACGCAGGAGCGCCTGGCGCACACGATCTTTCCGCTGGCAGGTCTGGATAAAGAGCGCGACGTGCGCCGCATAGCCGCCGAACAGGGCTTCATAAACGCCAAGAAGGCCGAAAGCGAGGACATCTGCTTTATTCCAGACGGTGACTACGCGGGCTATATCGAGCGCCGCTGCGGACATGCCGCCGAGCCGGGCGATATTGTATGGCGCGACGGCAGCGTGGTCGGACGCCATAACGGCGCGCTGCGCTATACCATCGGCCAGCGCAAGGGCCTGGGCGTCGCGATGGCACATCCCGTGTACGTAACGGGCGTCGATGCCGCCAACAACATTGTGCATCTGGGCGAGGCCGAGGACCTGACGGCCACAGCGCTCACGGCCAACGACTGGATCTGGAGCGCCCCTGCCGACCGCATGGAGGCGGAGCTCGACGCCGGCGGCATTCGCGTAGGTGCCAAATACCGCTACCGTCAGAAAGACCAGGCAGCGACCCTTACGCGTGACGAAGACAGGCAAATGCTGCTGACCTTTGACGAGCCGCAGCGAGCCATCGCCCCCGGCCAAGCCGTCGTCGTCTATCGCGGCGACATCGTCCTGGGTGGCGGTACGGTGACCGGCGCGCTTAAGTAGCCGCAGGTTTATCGCCGCACGTGTCGAAGCACTCCAACAGCAGCATTCACCTCGATAACGCGACGCTCCAGGCCGCGGCGAATGGACTCGAGCCGACCCTCCGCCGTGGCCCACTTGCTCTGCGAAAGAATCATTATCGCTTCATCAACAAATCCGTTGAGCCGCGATGAGTCGAACCAATCGAGCGAGTCCGCAAGCGCCAGTTGGACGGAAGGATTGGGTCCAAACGGCTTAGCGGCAAACCCAAACTCCCCAGCTGCGAGCACAGCAGTTGGCACGTTATACCACAGACAGTTGCCGCTATCGAACAGCGGTGCATGCCTTATCTCCAAGGTATCGACATTGCGGATGATGCCGAAGTTTCGCCAATGGCGATCGCTGTTGGCCAAAAGGGCGTCGCAAACGATCATCTGCGACATAGACCTTCTCACGGCAACCTCGTCTGCTCCATGCTTACCAAGGAAGCGGCAGTACCGGTCGTACGTCGAGTTTCCTCGCTGGCCGCCAAGGGCGTTCTTAACGTAAACAGCCGGAACATATTCCTCGCGGCCGTCAAGAAAGTCGTCGCACAGACACACAGGGCCATCGAACATCCGCTCAACCGCATAAGGAACAAACTCACCCTCTGACAGCAAGCGACGATGTAGAGCCGTTGCAACCGCCTCGTTAAAGGGACGTTGATCGTCCATGCCGCATCCCTTGACCAGAACGCGAACGCCGTTGCGAATCATCCACGATTTAGGGAGCTCACCCTCGGACGTGTTATCCGGATTTTTAAGACCGATGCCTTCCAACCAACCCGAACGCTCTTCGGGCGCCGATCGCTCAAATTCGTTCTCGAAGTAATTGAGGTTTCGCCATTCGAGCCCGTCGCATTCTGCCGGCCGCAGCCAATAGCAATCCGAAAGCGAGAGGCCCAGGCACTGAACCGGCACCTCAACGCCGTTGACAATCCCCAGCTCGCGGTAGCGCGAGATAAGCCCAGGGCGAACATCGGGCACCGACCGATGCCCCCACCACGCGTTGAGCTCCCGCTTATTCACCGTTGGAGAAGAACTCGAGCATGTGCCAAACGGCATTCGTTGCGCATCGAGGACCTCGGCGATTTCGAAGGGAAACTCGCGCGTCGGATCAAATGAGACATGCGCGACCTCATGGTCGGCCGACATCAGCGTAAACTTGCGTCCCACATCGGCTGCAGGACGGCGCCCTCGTTTGCGGACCTTTTGATAGGCGATCGCAGAATTGTACTCGACCATCTTCCGACCGCCCACAATATCGCACGCAAGCGTCCCCGATGCGGCAAGTTGCGATATGCGGGCTTTTGTAACGCCCAGCAAGCGGGCCGCATCACCCATAGACAAGTACTCAGATGTATTCATATGCCGCATCACCTCGTTAAGTATTCCAAACGTAAAGTTAATTAGTTACATACAGCATAATACTAAACAGACTGAAGCGAAAAAAGGCCCGAGCAATCGGGCCTTAGAGCAATTGGTCAGCCGAGTCGCAAGCTGCTCCTCTAGCGTTGTACGTAGGCGCGGACCAGCTCGTAGGTATTGCGCACGCCGTCGATGTGGCTGCGCTCGTAGTTGTGGCTCGCGTACACGCCGGGGCCGATCAGACCATGGCGAATGTCGTAGCCGGCCGAGAGCGTGGCCTCGACGTCGGAGCCATAGTGCGGGTACACATCGATGGCGTAATCGAGCTCCAGCTCGCGCGCGATGTTGGACAGCGTGGTTACCAGGTCGTAGTTGTACGGACCGCCCGAATCCTTAGCGCAAATCGAAACCATGCGCTCGGTGCAGCCCAGGTCGTCGCCCACGCAGCCCATGTCCACGCTGATCATCTCGCGCGTGTCGGCCGGCACAAAGGCACCGCCGTGGCCGACCTCCTCGTACACCGTAAAGAGCAGCGAAACCTTGCGCGAAAGGGTCACCTCGCCGTCGGCGACAGCGCAGGCCAAACCCAGCAGAATCGACGCGGACAGCTTGTCGTCAAGGAAGCGACTCTTGATGAAGCCGCTCTCCGTTACCGTGGTGCGCGGATCCATAGCGATGATGTCGCCGGTTTGAATACCCAGCTCGAGCACATCGTCCTTGCTGTCAACGTTCTCGTCGAGCAGGATTTCCATGTTCTTCTCGATGGTCTTGACCGGCTCATCGGCCACATGCGCCGAAGGCTCGGTATTGAGAACCACGCCCGTGTACACATTGCCGTCACGCGTGTAGACGGTGCAGTTCTCGCCATCGGCCGTAGACCACTGGTGCCCACCAAGCGTCGTGGGACGCAGGCGGCCATTGTCCTTAATGGAGCGCACCATGGCGCCCAGGGTATCGACATGGCTCGCCAGTACGAGCGGCTCACCCTCGCCGCCAAGCTCAACGAGCACGTTACCCTTATTAGAACGCTCAGGCCCAAACCCCATATCGCGCAGGGTCTCCATCAGATAATCAGTCGCCGCACGGGTATAGCCGGTAGGCGAAGCAATAGAAGTCAGCGTCTTAAGCTGTCCTGCGATATAGGAGAGCGTCTCCTCTAGAGAAGCATCAATATTAGAAGTCATATGCATCCTTCCAAGTAAAACTAAGACCGAGTCCCGATTTTAACCGTTCTGCACGTGCAATGCCCCAGGAGCCGAGCCGCCTCCAGACGTCCCCGCACCGGTTTTGTGCACGTGCACGGTTTACAATCTCAATCTTGCATAAATCCTATTGGTATTTGCATAGAAATGAGGCATCTTTTTGCTTCGTCTCAGGGTGCCCCACCTTGGACCGTGCAAAAAACGGAGTATTCAGCACCGTGGGCCCCAACGGCCCCATCACGAACGACAAAACGACGCGGTTACAGCAGTGTTGCAGGTCGTCGCAAAGCAGAAACTCAGTAACAACCCCCTCCACTCATCGATAGCCCGCCCACAATGGCTGTCGATGGGCGCCTGCGGATCACTACCGCCCATTCACAACGTTATGCATTTTTAAGAGCTTGTTGAATACTCCCAAAAATGCACGCAGGGAAGTGCACCACCTATCCGCAGCGGGCAGTACGCCTTGGTTTTGTCCGTCTCAGGGCATCGACGCAGCACAAAAAGCCCCGCCGTGCGTAGCACGGCGGGGCCAGCGGCACGTCAAAAGACCATACACCTACGGGCGAAGGACCACCAAACTGGGCTAGGCAGCCGGGCAGATCTTCTTGAAGAGCTCGATGACGTCGTCGAGCGTCGCCTCGCGCGGGTTACCCGGGAAGCAAGCGTCGGCCATGGCGTCCTTGGCCAGGACCTCGATCTCGTCAGCCTTCATGGCCTCGCAGACGTGCGGGATGTTCACGTCAGCGGAAAGCTGCTTGACGGCGGCGATAGCGGCGTCGGCAGCCTCGTCGGTGCTCATGCCCGTGGTGTCAACGCCCATGGCAACGGCAACCTTGGCCAGGCGCTCGGCGCAAACCGGCTTGTTGAACTCCATGGCGATCGGCAGCAGCATGGCGCAAGCGACGCCGTGCGGGGTGTCGTAGTGAGCGGACAGGGTGTGAGCCATGGCGTGATCGATGCCCAGGCCGACATTGGAGAAGCCCATGCCGGCGACATACTGACCAAGAGCCATGCCCTCACGGCCGGAGCCGGGCTGGCCGGACTTGGCCTCGGCGACGGAGTCGCGCAGGTTCTCGCTGATCAGCTTAATGGCCTCAAAGTGGAACATGTCGGAAAGCTCCCAGGCACCCTTGGTGGTGTAGCCCTCGATGGCGTGGGTCAGTGCGTCCATGCCGGTGGAAGCGGTCAGGCCGGCGGGCATGGAAGCCATCATGTCGGGGTCGACGACGGCGACCTCGGGGGCGTCGTTGGTGTCGACGCACACGAACTTGCGGACCTTCTCGGGGTCGGTGATGACGTAGTTGATGGTCACCT
>DBFCNY010000139.1:0-8158 GCA_048298285.1 Collinsella sp. | reverse complement strand
GGGCTGGTGGCGCGGCCTCGCCGGTGAGCGTGCGTTCGGCGCGATGACGTTCAACGAGTCGCTTAAATCTGCGGGGCTTTGGTCGGCATCGGCGAAGGTCGAGCACGATGTGTTCGAGGAGCCGAGCAATGCCTGATTGGAAAAAGCGATTCGCGGCCTCGTACCGCTTTATGCGCGTTGACCGAAAGACCGGCCTCGATGTCGAGCGACTGCGCAACATCCGAAACGGCGGGAGCATCGAGCGAAACCAGGACACCAGCTACGAGACGGGCAAGATCGACTACCTCGGAACGCTCGACCTCGGTAGTGACCTCCTGCGCATCTACCTCGATGCCACGTTCCCGGACGACACAACGGTGTCGGAGCCGCTTGGTACGTTCGTCGTATCGACGCCAAAGCGTTCAACTGGCTACAACTCGTCTGAAGCAGACCTATCAGGCCGCTTGTCCGAGGTTGCGGAAGACGAGTTCGACGCCCCGCGCTCGCTTGCGGCTGGCAGCAACGCCGTCGGCGAGGCGGCGAAGCTCCTGCGCGAGGTCGGCCTTGAGGTTATCGCCGACCCGTCCGACTTCACGCTAACGACCACGTGGGTTATCGGGGCAATCGGCAACGGGGAGAGCAACTACGCCACCCGCCTGAAGGCCGTAAACGCCCTTCTCGATGCGGCGGGCTTCAGCTCGGCGTCGTGCGACCCGATGGGGCGCGTGCTGCTGCGCCGCTACGTCGAGCCTGACAAGCGCGCGCCAGCGATGGTCATGGAAGAAGGCAAGTGGGCGCGTTTCGAGGACGGCGGCACCGAGGAGCTGGACAAATCGGGCGTGGCGAACGTCGTGCACGTCGATTACTCGACATCCGACGAAAGCATAAGGGGCACGGCAATCGACTCCGACCCCAACAGCCAGTACTCGACCGTCACGCGCGGTTGGCGCAAGTCGGCCAAGTACACGAAGAGCGAGCTTCCGGCAGGCTCCACGGCGGCTGAACGGCAGGCCAACGCCAACGCCGAGGCGGCGACCCTCCTGCGCACCCAGCAATCCGCGATCCACCGCCTGAAGGTGACGCACGTCTACGCGCCCGTGGGCGTTTCCGACGCCATCGAGGTTCGCTGGCCGAGCGCCGGCATCTTCGGGAACTTCGCGATACGTAAGCAGACTCTCACCCTCGTGGGAGGATGCCCGATGGAATTGGAGATGAGGCGATTTGAACGCTAGCACCATAGCCGACGCGGGTGAACAGCTCGCCGCCCTGTTCTCGCCGCAAGGCGGCTCGGGGCACTCCGTGGGCTTCGGCACCGTGAAGTCCGTCTCAGGCGCGACGCTCGCGGTCGCCATATCCGGCACGACGCTCTCGGGGCTTCCGATGACCACGGCATGCTCGGCGGCCAAGGCGGGCGACCGTTGCATCGTCGAGACCATCGGCCCGCAGGCTATCGTCACGGGCCTAATAGCCAAGTAAGGGAGGTATTGATGGCAGAAACGACCCAATACGCCACCCTGATGCTCGACGCCAACGGGAACGTCGATAGGGTGCGCACGACCGACGGCAAGATCTACTACATTGCATCGACCATCGCCATGGATTCGGCGGAAGCGGCGCAAGAGGCCGCAGCGAACTGCAAGACGGCCATGGACAACGCCAACGCCGCCGAGGAAAAGCGGGTTTCGGCCGAGAAAACAAGGGCTTCGAACGAGACCTCGCGCCTCAACGCAGAGGTGAACCGCGCCAACAACGAAGTGGCCCGCGTCAACAGCGAGAACGCCCGCAAAACGGCCGAGTCCTCGCGAGCAAGCGCCGAGAGCGCCCGCAAGTCTGCCGAATCGACGCGCGAAAGCAACGAGGCCGCCAGAAAGACGGCCGAGTTGAAACGCCATGACGAGCACATCGCAGACCAACAGGCCTCGTCGAACGCCGCAGCTGCCGCCAGTGGCGCGGCCTCGCGCGCCGACGCGGCGGCAAACCAGGCCCTACAGATCGCCAACTCGATCGCCCAGGGCAGCGTCGGCGATTCCGACATCGCAGACCTGCGCAGCCAGAACGAGAAGCTGGCCTCGATGCTCGCGAACGCCACGGGCAAGTTCTTCTTCATGGGCGGCACCGTCTACGCCCCGTCGGCGAAGGCGTCAATAAGCAACGGAACCGTCACGCTCGGCTCCACCTGCTCGGTATCAGGCACGACCATCGTGCTCGCATAGAAAGGAAACTCAAATGGCAACAGTGAACGCAGAGCGCTTCAGCATTGACTGGCAAACCTACACGCTCATCGACGGCACGGCCCGAGAGAACGCCCAGCTGGCGCTCAACAACGCTGAGTACAACCGCCAGAGCCTCATCGGCAAGTACGGCGGGCAGAGCATCGCCGCCATCCTTGCCGGGGAGATCGGCAGCGGTACGGTGTACGACGCCCTGCACAAGCGCATCGCCACCGGCAACTTCGCTGGGCTGCGCGTCGGCGACTACATCGACGTGCCGCTCGTGAGCGCGTCAAACGTGGCGGCCCAGCAGTCCGTGCGCTTCCTGCTTGCGCACTTCGACCCGTACTACCAGTGCGGCGACAGCGCCAAGGGCCACCACATCGCGTTCATCGCGTCCGCGCCCGTCGCCGTGGCCAAGACCGTCACCGGCGTGGCCAACGACAGCTACCTGATGTGGAACACCGCGAACACCAACCAGGGCACCGCAGACGTGAAGAACCCGTACCTGAACAGCAACCTCAAGGCGTGGGAGAAGCTGTTCGAGGCGTGCCTGCCCGAGGGGCTGACCAAGTACCTGCTCACCCAGCGCGTGCTGCTTGAGGAGCGTTACAGCGCGAGCGGCGCGCTCAGCGACTCCAACAGCTGGAGCTGGCAGGACATCGGCAAGGTGTGGTCGCCCTCCGAGATGGAGGTGTACGGCTGCCCAGTGTGGGGCACCAAGGGCTACAGCGTGGGCTTCGACTGCCAGTTCGACCTGTTCCGCGATACCGCGCACCGCTTGAACGGAACTCGGTACCATTGGTGGCTGCGTTCCGTCATGGGTAGCTCCTCGTCCGACGTGTGCTACGTCAACAACTACGGCTATGCCGGCTACTACTCGGCGACGGCCACCTGGGTTCGCCCCCGCCCCGGCTTCCTCGTCGGCTAGCCAGCCGAGTGCTCTATACTTCTCTTTCGATGCGACCGCCTTGCGCGGTCGCATCCATGCCCGCGCAGCGGGCCGTTTTTTTCGCCACTATTTCCGGGAGGTGCCATGAGCGGCGTCTACCAGCGAAACCGCGAGGTGTCCGAGTACAAGTTCTTCACGCAGGCCATCGCCATCCGCGTGGAGGTCAACAAGCTCATGGCCTCCTCGTCGGTCGTGCCGAAAGCCTACAGGCTGCTGAACGCAGTCCCCACGGTGGAGACCGCGCGCAGCATCGTATACAACGTCAACCGCGCCGACTGCTTCTACCCCAACAGTTCGTTCAACGCACTTGAGCGCAAGCGTTACCTGACGCTGGCGATAGCCGACTGCGAGCAGCTGATGCTCGACATGCAGTGCCTCATGGACATCGGCCTGCCCGTGAACGCCAACCGCTTCGAGGCGCTGGCGGGCATGGTCGAGGAGGAGATCAAACTGCTCAAGGGCGCGCGCAAGAACGTGCGCGTCACCGGCAAGAAGACGACAGAGGAGCGCATAGCCGAGGCCGAGGCCGAGCTAGAGCGCCTGCGTTCGCTATAATGGGCGGCGGTCCCGTCTTGTATATCGGTACAATTGGTGGCTGCGTTCCGTCATGGGTAGCTCCTCGTCCAACGTGTGCTACGTCAACAACAACGGCAATGCCAACTACAACTCGGCGACGAACACCTGGGTTCGCCCCCGCCCCGGATTCCCTTACTGCCAGACCGAGTAGGCCAGCGGGCCGAAAGCAGAGCGCGGAGAGGAAGGAAGGCGCGACCATCGGGCACGAGCCCGTAAATACGCACCCCGCGAGGGTGGCCGGACGCTGCTTGCATGGCGCGGCGCTCCGTGGCTCCGTCGCGTTACATGGCCACGCCTCAAGCGGCTGCCGGAGCCACATTGAGAGCCGTGCGGGGTGCCTTCTATGAACTCCGAGGAGAGAAGGGCGGCGCGTCGCAAGCGCCGCGAGGAAAAGCGCGCCAAAGCCAAGGCCGAGCGCGTGAAAGAGTGCACCCTTGAGACGGTGGCCGACCTCAACAGCCTGTGCAGGGCATCCAAGCAAGCCGCGTGCGGCGTGATGTGGAAGGCCTCGACGCAGCGGTACATGAAGGACTACCTGCGAAACGCCGTGAAATCCAGGAACGACCTTTTGGAGGGCCGCGACATATGCCGGGGCTTCATCCGCTTCGACCTGTGGGAGCGCGGCAAGCTGCGGCACATCAGCGCCGTGCACTTCCCCGAGCGCGTAGTGCAGAAGTCGCTGTCCCAGAACGCGCTCGTGCCCGCCATCGTCCCCACGCTCGTGACCGCCAACTCTGCCAACATCAAGGGGCGCGGCACCGACTACGCCCTTAAGCTGCTCAAGCGCCACCTGGCCGACCACTGGCGGCGGTACGGGCACGACGGCTACATACTGCTGGGCGACTTCTCCGACTACTTCGCGCGCATAGCCCACGAACCGGTCAAGCGGCAGGTGGCCGACGCGCTGCTCGACCAGCGCGTGGTCGCCCTTGAGCACCGCCTGATAGACGCGCAGGGCGATGTGGGCCTGGGGCTGGGCAGCGAGCCGAACCAGATATGCGCCGTGGCCCATCCCAACCGCATCGACCACTACGTGACCGAGATGCTGCGCCCCGAGTCTTACGGGCGCTACATGGACGATTTCTACCTGATACACGAGTCCAAGGACTACCTGCAGGTGTGCCTGCTGCTGATAGAGCGCAAATGCGCCGAGCTGAGCATCGAGCTGAACCCGCGCAAGACCCGGGTCGTGAAGCTGACGCGCGGCTTCACGTGGCTGAAGAAGCGCATCTTCTACACGGAGACGGGCCGCATAGTCGTGAAGCCGTGCCGAGACTCCATAACGCGGGAGCGCCGCAAGCTCAAGAAGATGGCCCGCATGGTCGCCGATGGCGTCATGACCACCGAGCAGGTGGAGCAGAGCTACCAGAGCTGGCGCGGCGGCATGGCGCATTTGGACGCGCACCGCAGCGTGCTGGCCATGGACGCGCTGTACCGCAGTCTGTTCGAAAACCTCGCGGGGGGGGGTTGCTCAATGCAGCCAAACCCGGAAGGCGATTCGAGCGGAACGCCCTCGCCATAGCGGAAGGGCGGCAGCTCAAAACGGCGGCCTAGACAGGTCGGAAACGAAATAACCAGCGTATTGAGGGCGTGCTGCGGCGCGCCTTCTTTTTTGCGCGCGTTCAGGAAGCTCGGCAATCTCACGGCGCTAATACGATGGCGGCACATCCCCCGACACGAAAGGAGTCCGCATGGACACTGAGGAGAAGCGTCCCGACACCGTGGACGACGGCACGCAGGCCGAGGTGAACGCGCTGCGAAACCTGCTCTCGCAGCTGGGCGACCCCGACGCGGCCCATGAGGCGGGCGTCATCGACGACGACCTGCACATCGAGCAGAAGGCCAAGAAGATGGCCTATACGGCGGCGCTCGCCGCCTACGACAGAGGCGAGACGCCCGACGTGCCGGCGCTGCTCGGCCAGATGCGCGAGCAGGCGTCGAAGCCGACGCAGACCGAGCAGAACACGGCGAACATCGACTACCTGCTCATGACGGTCGGAGGTGACCAGTAATGCCGACGAAGAAGACCGAAGAGCATTCCGAGCACTTCGCGCTCGTCAAGAAGTACTACGACCGACCTCTTTGGAGTAAGGCGCGAGTGCATAAGGCCGTCAAGTGCAAGTGGATCACCGCCGACGAGTACAAGGAGATCACCGGCGAGGAGTACACGGCCGAATAGGCGGAAGGAGGGCGCCCAGGATGGAAGTGCTCAAACTTTTTGCGCCTTACGGACCGGCTTGGCTTGGAGGCGTGCTCCTGACGCTCGTTGCGTTCTACTTCGGGAGACAGTTTCTCGAGGAGTACAAACGCCAAAACCAGCGGAAGGGCGAGCTCGACCTGAAACGCGAGGAGCGCAAGCAGGCCGAAGTCGACGAGAGGGCGCAGCGCGACCGCGAGCGGTCCCAAATGGAGGGGCGCATCGCCGCCCAGATGGAGCGCAGCAACACCCTGATTGAAGGAATGAAAACGCTCATGGAGTCGGTTGTCGCGTCAAATGACGTCCTTCACGCAGACTTGGTCCACAGCCAGGCGCGCAGCCAGGGCATGGCAGAGAAGGTCGACCATATCTACGACCGAGTCGACCTCATGTACAACAAGTAGACAGGGAGATAGAGATGACTGATATACAGGCAGGGCTCACGGTGCTGACCGTCCTCGTGGTGCCCTATATCGTGCAGGCTATCAAGACGAAGGCGATGACTGGCAATGTTGCCCGCTGGACGGCCATTGCAGTATCGGCGCTGTGCGGCGCATTGACGGCCATGGCCGGGGGTATGCCGACTGACCCCACGGCGTGGGTTACGTCCATCTTCGCCGCGGTAGGCGGCGTGCAGGTGGCCTACGCCGCCTTCAAGAGCGTTGGCGTTACCGACAAGTGGCTCGACGCGCTCTTGGCGCTCGGCGACGTGAAGAAGGAGGGCTAGCCATGGATGACGAGACCTTTGAAGAGCTTAACGACGGAAGGGGCGACGATGACGAAGAGTAGCCTCTGCACCTACGCCAACATCACTGGCAACCGCAACAGCGGGCGTTCGGGCAATCGCGTTTGCAAGATCACGCCGCACTACATGGCGGCCCATTGGACGGGCAGGCAGTGCGCCGACTACTTCGCAGCGACCGCGCGCCAGGCAAGCTCGAACTACTGCATCGGCTACGACGGCGACATCGCCATGAGCGTGGACGAGGGCGACCGCGCCTGGACTTCCGCTAGCAAGTGGAACGACGACCGCGCCATCACGATCGAGTGCGCGAACAACGCAGACTCCTCGCTCACCGACGCCACGTGGGCCGCGCTCGTCAACTTGTGCGCCGACATCTGCCGCCGCTACGGTTTCCGCCTCGCATACGACGGAACGCGAAACGCCACGCTCACCGAGCACCGCATGTTCTCCTCGACCGATTGCCCCGGCGCGTGGCTGCATGCCCGCATGGATCAGCTCGCATCCGAGGTGAACGCGATTCTCGACGGCGGCAGCGCCCAGACCGTCCCGCCATCGGTACCGGCAGAGCAGCCGAGCGCCACCGGCAAGGAGGGTACAGGCTTCAACGGAACCTACCGCTGCACAGTCGATTGTCTGAACGTCAGAGACGCGCCGGCGCTCTCAGGCTCCGTGGTAGCCTCCTACGGCAAGGGCGAGACGGTCAACCTCGATGACTGGTATTGCATCGCGGACGGCTACGTGTGGGGACGCTACACCAGCGACAGCGGTCATACTCGCTACATCGCCGTCGGCAAGCCCACGGGAGGCTACGACCCGAACGACTACCTCGTGCGCGTCGGCACCGCGCAGGCGCAGACCAGCAACTCGGCGGGAACGTACCGCATCTGCGTCGATGCCCTGAACGTGCGCTCCGGTGCTGGCACCGGCTACTCGACCGTCGCAACCTACCATCGCGGGGAGACTGTGACGCTCGACGGCACGTTCGCATCGGCCGACGGCTACGTTTGGGGCCGCTATACGGGCGGTTCCGGCTACAAGCGCTGGATCGCCGTGGAAACCGCCTCCGGCGAGAAGTACGCAGAGAAGGTGTAGGCGATGCCGTACCCAAGCCCTGCCGACGAAGACCGCAACGGCGGGTGCGGCCCGCTTGTGGCGGCGGTGATCCTGCTGCTCATCGTGTTTGCCGCCGCCTCGTGCGCCAGGCAGGCCATGGGGGCGCAGGACATGACGGTATCGCCCGCGCGAACCGATGGCCCGATTTACGATTTGCCGGATGGCGTGCATCAGGAAATCGTGTGCGATAAGCTCAACCGCGAGTACCTTCTGCTCACGACAGACGAGGGCGGCGTGTACCTCATGCCGTACCTCGACGAGCACGGTGACCAGGCGATTATGCCGCAAGCCTAGTGCGTGGTATCCTAAGAAGAACGATCGTCCCGAACGAGCAGATCTCGGTTCGAGAAGTTGTTCGAACGGGGCACCATTTAAACTGAGAAGCC
>DBFCNY010000138.1:0-7505 GCA_048298285.1 Collinsella sp. | reverse complement strand
TTTGGGACGGGGCTTTTTTAGCTACCCTTTGGCTGACGGTGAATGAATTAGGCCGAATGAATCTCAACCGATATATAGGGGTAGCTAAAATAGCCCCGTCCCAAATTGACTACCAATGCCGTGTCGGACGGAAGGCAGCAACCCCCCGTCCAAAAAAGACTAGTTATTGAAGCGGGATTGGCGGCCGAAGGAAAGGGCGGTGTCGCCGAATTTGTCTCGGACGGCGTCGATGGCGACGGAGAGGTCGCGGCGGTCGCTGGATTGGGCTCCGCGGTCATCGATCTCGCAGAACAGGTCAGTCTGGATGCCGCCTTGGTGGTCGAAGTCGCTCATGCCGATGCCCGCTAAGCGAACATGCATGCCATCCTGCCAGATGTTGTCGAGCAGTTCGAGTGCAACCGCCACGAAGATGTTCTCATCGTCGGTCGGATGAGGCAGCCGGCGCTGTGCCGTACGCCCGCTGCCATACGAATACTTAAGCTTGAGCGTTACCGTGGCACCCGTCAGCCCCTGACGGCGCAGGCGGCGTCCCACTGACTCTCCCAACAGCGCAATCGCCGCCTCAATATCCCCACGCTCAGTCAAATCTTTCGCAAAGGTGCGTTCATTGCTGACCGACTTGACCTCGCGCTCTTCATCGAGACTCGTGACTTCGGAGATTTCGAGTCCCAGCGCACGCTGGCGCATGCGTTCGCCGTTGACGCCAAAAATAGAGGACAAGGTGGATTCCGGTGCACGTGATAGCTCGCCGAGGGTGTAGATGCGCATGCGGCGCAGTCGCTCCTCGGCCGAGCGCCCGATGCCGCTCATGGCAGATACCGGCAGCGCGGCCAAAAAGCGCTGCTCGGTTCCGGGGCGCACGATGGTCAGCCCAAACGGCTTATCCCGCTCGCTTGCGATCTTTGCGACCGTCTTGTTGCAGCCCACGCCAATGGAGCAGGTCACTCCCAGCCCTGCCACGCGGTCGCTTATACGCCGCGCAACCAGCAGCGGGTCTTCGGGCGCAAAGCGACCCGGTGTGATATCGATAAAGGCTTCGTCGATGGATACGCGCTCAACGCGCGGGGTCTCGTCGGCGAGAATCGCCATGACCTGCGCGCTGACCTCGCGGTAGCGATTAAAATGCCCGTGCGTCCAAATGGCTTGCGGGCACAAGTCCGCGCTTCGGCCGAGGCCATGGCAGAGTGCACGCCAAAGCGACGTGCCTCATACGAACACGTGGACACGACGCCACGCGAATCGGCGTCTCCGCCCACGATGAGCGGCTTGCCGCGCCATTCGGGATGATCGAGCATCTCCACGCTCGCAAAAAACGCATCGAGGTCCATCAGGCCCACCGCCGGACCCGTCCAGGGAGGCGGCGTGACGCCTGTGGCATCCTCATAACCGTATGTATGTTCGCGTCTTTCCATGTCATGAGTATACCGCGCAGCTCATGTGGGGTGCGTGTATGTGCTTGCAAATCCCGAATTCTTGTCTAAGATATGGATTTGCCCTCGACTACACCGAAGAAGTTGGTCTCACGGACTTCACCTGCCCGCGTCGATGGCGTATTATGTTCAACTGTTTGTTTGTAGTTGCAGCCTAAAGCTGCTTGGTTGGAGGAGTTTCCTTTGGCAGTCAAGATTCGCCTTGCTCGTCACGGCGCTAAGAAGCGTCCGTACTACCGTGTCGTCGTCGCCGATTCCCGCGCCCCGCGTGACGGTCGTATCATCGAGGAGGTTGGCCGCTACAACCCGATGACCGCCCCCAAGACCATCAACCTCGACCTCGAGAAGATCGCCGACTGGCAGTCCAAGGGCGCTCAGCTCACCGACGCCGTCGCCGCTCTGGTCAAGGCCGCCAACGAGGGCGAGAAGACCGAGACCGTCGTCAAGAAGTCCAAGAAGCAGCTCGCCAAAGAGGCCGAGGCCGCTAAGGCTGCCGCTGAGGCCGCTGAGGGCGCCGAGGAGTAAATCGTGCCTGAGGTTGACGCTGCACAGCTCGAGGGTGAGGCAATGCTCTCAGATCGCATCGCCGATCTCGTCGAATATCTCGTTGTTCAGATCGTCGACGACCCGGATTCCGTGAGCCTTGAGGTCATCGATGGTGACGACGCCTCTACGATTGAGGTTTCGGTCGCCGAGGATGACGTCGCTAAGGTCATCGGCCGTCGTGGCCGTACCATCAAGGCCATTCGCACGCTCGCCCGTGCACTGGCCGCTCGCCTCGACACTGCTGTCGAGGTAGAGGTTCTGGGCTAGGACCTTGAGGTCCCAGTACAAAAACATCGCCCGTGTGGTCAAGCCGCACGGAAGGAAGGGGGAGGTCCTCGCGCAGCCGCTGCGGGGGCTTCCTTCTGTATTAGAGCCTGGTATGCGCGTCGCCCTGACGCCGCCGGCGCTCAAGCGCGACCGCTTTTGCACGGTCGTGTCCGTCACCGATACGGGCGATGGCGATCTGGTCTCGTTTGAGGGCATTGACGACTTGACGGCCGCCGAGGGCATCACGGGATGCTACGTGCTGGCAAATCGTGACGACTTTGAGCTCGATTCGCTCGACGCTGCCTATACCGACCTGATGGGTCGCGAGGTGGTCGACGAGCGCTTCGGTTCGCTCGGCACGATCGTCGAGATCATGTCGACGCTCGCTAACGATGTTTGGGTTGTCGAGGGCGATCGGTACGGCGAGGTACTGATTCCCGTGATCGAGCAGGTCGTGCTCGATCTTCCCGACACAGGAACAATTTCCGTCCACGTTATGGACGGCCTGATCGATATGGACAAGTAGGGAGGACAACATGCTGATCGAGACCCTTTCGGTCTTTCCCGAGATGTTTGAGCCCGTCATGTCCACATCGATCTTGGGCCGCGCCCGCAAGGCCGGCCTTTTTGATTTTAAGGCGTATAACCTGCGCGACTGGACGCACGACCGCCATCGTACCGTCGATGACGAGCCGTACGGCGGCGGGCAGGGCATGCTCATGAAGGTCGAGCCTATCGCAGAGGCCATCGAGGCCATTGGCGCAGAGGGTCCCAAGCCCACGGTTGTGTTCTTCACCCCCTGTGGCGAGCCCTTTACGCAGCATGTGGCCGAGCGCCTGCTCAAAAGTGAGCGCCTGCTGTTTGTGTGCAGCCGCTACGAGGGCGTCGACGAGCGCGCGTATGCGTATGCCGATGAGCGTCTGTCGATCGGCGACTACGTGCTCACGGGCGGCGAGCTTCCCGCTATGGTCGTTGCCGATGCCGTCGTACGCCTGATTCCCGGCGCCCTGGGCGACGAGATGAGCAACGTCGATGAGTCGTTCTCGACTGCCGAGGACGGTGGCCTGCTCGAGTACGCGCAGTACACCCGTCCCGCCGAGTTCAACGGCGAGGGCGTTCCGCCGGTGCTCGTGAGCGGTGACCATGCCAAGGTTGACGCCTGGCGCCGTAAGAATGCCATCGAGCGCACCTGCCGCTGGCGCCCCGACCTGATCGAGACGGCGCGGCTTACGCCCGAGGAGCGCGCATACGCGCAGGAGATCCTGGACGCGTCGTATTCGCAGAGCGAGGAGTGAGAATGGTTCCATCGCAGCATTCCGTGCTAAAGGGTGCGTTTGAGTGGATCGTGGTCGTCGCGATCGCACTGGTCGCCACCTTCCTGATTCGCTCGTTTGTGGTCGAACCCTTTGTGGTGCCCACCGGCTCCATGGAGTCCACGATCGAGATTGGCGACCAGATCCTGGCGCAAAAGGTGAGCCTCGAGCTCGGCCAGCCCGTCAGCCAAGGCGATATCGTGGTGTTCCACAACCCCGATGGCACCTCCGAGCACGATGTTCTCGTCAAGCGTGTTATTGCCACGGCCGGTCAGACGGTCGACCTTCAGGACGGCAGGGTGGTCGTTGACGGCCAAGCGCTCGACGAGGACTACACGACCGGCATGAGCTGGCCGCTTTCGGTCCAGGCTCCCGGCGCTCAGGTAAGCTATCCCTACACCGTTCCCGACGGGTGCGTGTGGGTGATGGGCGACAACCGCGAAAACTCTGCCGACTCACGCTACTTTGGTCCCGTCGATCGCTCTGATTTGATCGCCGTGGCGCTCGTACGCTACTGGCCGCTCAACCGCATCGGCGCTATCGACTAAAAACCGCTATAGTACAGTACCTAACCGTGTAATCGTTTCGACGAGGGGATATTAGAGGCATGAACGCTTCATCGCTTTCCTTCCAAGACATCATCCTGCGCCTCCAGCAGTACTGGGGCGAGCAGGGCTGCGTCATTATGCAGCCCTATGACTCCGAGGTCGGTGCCGGTACCTTCCACACCGCGACCACGCTGCGCTCGCTCGGTCCCGCCGAGTGGCGCACCTGTTATGCGCAGCCTTGCCGCCGTCCCGCCGACGGCCGCTACGGCGAGAATCCCAACCGCATGCAGCACTACTATCAGTTCCAGGTGCTCATCAAGCCCTCTCCGGTCAACGCCCAGGAACTCTACCTGGGTTCGCTGGCCGCCATTGGCCTGGACCCCAACGACCATGACGTCCGTTTTGTCGAGGACGACTGGGAGAGCCCGACGCTGGGCGCCTGGGGCCTTGGCTGGGAGGTCTGGCTCAACGGCATGGAGGTCACGCAGTTTACGTACTTCCAGCAGGTGGGCGGCATCGAGGTCGATCCCGTGCCCGTCGAGATCACCTATGGTCTGGAGCGCATCGCCATGTACGCCCAGGGCGTCAACTCCGTTTATGACCTGGTGTGGAGCTATCTGCCCGATGGCACGCCCATGACCTATGGCGACGTGTTCCTGGAGAACGAGCGCGAGTTTAGCGCCTACAACTTTGAGGTCGCTAACGTCGAGATGATGCGTCAGAAGTTTGACGACTACGAGGCCGAGTGCCACTCCTGCCTTGAGCGCAAGCTGCCACTGCCCGCATACGACTGCGTCATGAAGTGCAGTCATGCCTTCAACCTGCTCGATGCCCGCGGCGCGCTGTCCGCGGTCGAGCGTGCCAACTACATTCTGCGCGTCCGCGCCGTCGCCAAGGCGTGCTGTGAGGCCTATATGGCCGAGGTCGCCGGAGTCAACGAGAATGCCGACCAGGAAGGCGAGGTGGCGTAAGCCATGGCAGACGCTAAGGATTTCCTGTTTGAGATCGGTACGGAGGAAATGCCCTCCGCACCGCTGAACAATGCCGTCGAGCAGCTCGGCACCATGATTGCCAAGGGCCTCGACGAGGCCGGTCTGGCCCATGGCGAGGTCCGCGTGATCTCGAGCCCGCGTCGTCTGGCTGCGCTCGTTGCCGAGGTCGACACCGCGACCGATGAGGTCCACGAGGTCAAGCGCGGCCCCGCGGCAAACATTGCCTTTGATGCCGACGGCAACGCCACCAAGGCCGCCCAGGGCTTTGCCCGCAAGTGCGGTGTGGCTGCCGAGGACCTGGTCCGTCGTGAGGACACCGACGGCCGCGAGTACGTGTTCGCCGAGAAGAATATTCCCTCCGCACCGGCTACCCCGATCCTGACGGCCCTGTGCGAGAAGACCATCGCCGGCCTGCAATGGCCCAACTACCGCAGCCAGCGCTGGGGCCACGAGCACGCTACGTTTGTTCGTCCGGTCCGTTGGATCTGCTGCCTTTTGGGCGAGGACGTCGTGCCCGTGTCTTTTGCCGACGTGACGAGTGGCAACACCACGCGTGGTCATCGCGTACTTGGCCCCGGTGACCATGTGGTCGCCAGTCCCGCCGTCTACGAGCAGGTGCTCGAGGACGCCGGCGTGCTTTCTGCCGAGCGCCGTCGCGAGGCCATCCTTGCCGGTATCGCTGAGGTCGAGGCCGCACGTCCCGGCTGCCATGTCGACATGCCCAAGAAGGTCTTCGAGGAGGTCATTAACCTCTGCGAATGGCCGACGGTGCTCGTCGGTACCTTCGACGAGGAGTTCCTCAAGGTCCCGCACGAGATCATCTGCGAGTCCATGCTTACCAACCAGCGCTACTTCCCGATCTATGACGGCGAGGGCAAGCTCACGCGTGAGTTCGTGGTCGTTTCCAACAGCAAGCCCGAGAATGCCGAGCGCGTGATCGACGGCAACGAGCGCGTCGTGCGCGCCCGTCTGGACGACGCCAAGTTCTTCTACGAGGAGGACCTGAAGATCTCCCTCGACGAGTTTCGCGAGCGTCTGGCCAAGGTCGCCTTCCAGGAGAAGCTCGGTAGCGTGCTCGCCAAGTCCGAGCGTATTGAGCAGCTTGCGCTCGCCATCGCCCGCGAGGCCCATCTGGGCGCCCACCTGGCTGCCGACGCCGCTCGCGCCGCTCACCTGTGCAAGGCCGACCTGGTATCCAACGCCGTCGTCGAGTTCACGAGCCAGCAGGGCGTGATGGGCGGTTATTACGCTTCCGCGATGGGGGAGAACGACGAGGTCGCCCACGCCATTCGCGATCATTATCGTCCCCGCTTTGCCGGCGATGAGCTGCCCGAGAGCACCGCTGGCTGCATCGTGGCCTGTGCCGACAAGCTCGATACCATTGCCGGTATCTTTGCCATCGGCGAGCCCCCGACCGGCTCCTCCGACCCGTACGCGCTGCGTCGTGCCGCTATCGGCATCATCAACATTCTGCGCGATCGCCTGCCGATTGACCCCACGTCGCTGATCGACTTTGCCCTTGAGCTCTATAGCGAGCAGGATATTGAGTTCGACGCCGCCGAGGTCGCCCAGCAGGTCCGCGACTTCTTCCACGGCCGCCTGGTGAGCATGGCCCGCGACGAGAAGATTCCGGCCGATACCGTTGCCGCCGTCTCCGCGGTGCACATCATTGCCCCGTCGGTTTTCTTCGCCCGCTGCGCCGCGCTCGACGAAGCCCGCAAGAACGATGCCGAGACCTTCGACAACCTGGCTACCGCCTATGCCCGCGCCGCGCACATCTCCAAGCCCGAGCTGGGTGCGGAGTACGATCGCAGCCTGATGGGCGATGCCGAGCTCGCGCTTGCCGATGCCTCCGAGGCCGCTCAGACCGCTGTCGATGCCGCCCTTGCTGCCGAGGATTACCCGGCCGCATTTTCCGCCCTTGCCGCCCTGCGTGCCCCCATCGACCGCTTCTTCGACGAGGTCATGGTCATGGACAAGGACGAGCAGCTCCGCGATAATCGCCTTAAGCTGCTCAACCGCTTCGAGGCCGTTTTCTCCGGCATCGCCAACATCGGTGAGCTTGCCCGCAAAAAGTAAGCTACCCTGCGCGTAAGCGCAAAAGGAGCCCCGCATGGATTGCCCGGTCACCGCTCGTCCCACCGTTATCGTTATCTCCGACTCGCTCGGTGATACCGCTTGTGAGGTGGTGCTTGCGGCGTCCGGGCAATTTGATGAAGGGGCTTTTCATCTTTTGCGCCTGCCCAAGGTGACCTCGGTGGAGCAGGTTAAATCGTTTGTGGGCCCGCGTGTCGATGCGGGCCATCGCGATATTGCCGTGTTCCATACCATTGTCGATCCGGCGCTTCGCGCCCGCGTGCTCGATTACTTGGGTATGCTTCATATCCGTTCGGTCGATCTGATCGGTCC
>DBFCNY010000137.1:0-17611 GCA_048298285.1 Collinsella sp. | reverse complement strand
TCAGCCGGACGCTCTAACCAACTGAGCTACAGGTCCATCGCGCAAGGGATATATTAGACGAGTCGTTACGCGCGCGTCAACAACTTTTTTGAAAATCTTTGGGAGGGGTGGTCGCTGGGCTGGCGAGATGGTTTTGGTTTGCTGCTCGGACAGTCCTGCGCAAGACGAAGGCCACATTAAGTGGCCTTCTTTGCGTGCGGAACTCGCGACAAACCAAAACCACCTCGCCAGCCCAGCGACCATGGGGTCCCAAGGTTTTCAAAAAAGCGGTCGGCGCGCAGTGCGCCGACCGCCGATATATGGTGTCTGATATTTTCTACCAGCTAGGGCCTCTTACTCGTCTAGGAGATCTTCTGGCATGTCGTTGCCGTCGCCTAGATCGACAGGGGTTTCTTCGGAAGCAGAGCCGTTTTCTGTGGCTTCGCCTTCGGGCTTTTCCTTGGCTGCCGTCATGCGGGCGACAGCGCATACGCGGTCGTTGTCGTCGACGGTCATCATCTTGACGCCCTGGGTGGCGCGGCCAGTCTGGCTGATCTCGTCGGTCTTGACGCGAATGACCGTCGCGCCCTCCGTCACGATGAACAGCTCGTGCTGCGGGCCCACCGTCTTCATGGCCGCGAGGTTACCCTTACGCTCGGTCATTTGGATGGTGTAGACGCCCTGACCGCCGCGATTCTGCTCCGGGTAGTCCGCGACCGGCGTGCGCTTGCCGTAGCCGCGCTCGGTGATGACGAACAGATCACCGTTGCCGTTAGTGACTTCCATGCCCAGAACGCTCACGCCGTCCTTCATGCCGATACCGCGAACGCCGCTGGTATCGCGGCCGGTGGCGCGCACCTGCTCCTCGGAGAACATGATCGCCTTGCCCGCGGTGGTGGCCAGGATAATCTTGTCGCCCTCGCGCACGCGGCGCACGTTCAGCAGCGCGTCGTCGTCACGCAGGTTGATAGCGATCAGGCCGTCGCGACGGCTGCGGTCATATGCGCTCATCACGGTCTTCTTGACCATGCCACTCTTGGTGGCAAACATCAGGTACTCGTCGGCAGGGAACTCGCGGCAGCTGATGACGCTCGCGATCTTCTCGCCTTCCTCGAAGGGCAGCAGGTTGACGATCGCGGTACCGCGCGCCTGGCGCGTACCCACCGGCAGCTCGTGCACCTTCAGGCGATAGACCTTGCCCTTGCTCGAGAAGAACAGCACGTACTCGTGCGTGGACGCGATGAACATCTCGTCGATGACGTCGTCCTCTTTGAGGTTGACGCCCGACACGCCCTTGCCGCCGCGCTTCTGGGCGCGGTAGGCGGCCACCGGGATACGCTTAACGTAGCCGGTGTGGGTGATGGTCACGACCATGTCCTCGTCGGCGATGAGGTCCTCGACATCCAGGTCCTTCTCAACCTGGCTGATTTCGGTACGGCGCTTGTCGCCAAACTTCTTGGAGATCTCGCGCATCTCTTCCTTGATGACGCCCAGGATCTTCTCCTCGTGCGCCAGCAGGTCCTCGTAGTAGGCGATGGCGCGGCGCAGGCCGTCCAACTCTTCTTGGATCTTGTCGCGCTCCAGGCCGGTCAGGCGGCGCAGCTTCATCTCGAGGATGGCCGTGGTCTGCTCGGGCGTAAAGCCAAAGCGCTCGATCAGGCGGCTGCTGGCCTCGGAGTCGGTCTGCGAGGAGCGGATGATGCTAATGACCTCGTCGATATGGTCAAGGGCCATCAGGTAACCCTCGAGGATATGAGCGCGGGCCTGGGCTTTCTTAAGGTCGAAGCGGGTGCGGCGGGTGACGACGTCGACCTGGTGGTCGATGTAGTGCTGCAGCATCTCGCGCAGGCTCAGGCATTTGGGAACGCCGTTGACGAGTGCCAGGTTGTTGGCGCCAAAGGTCGTCTGCAGCGAGGTGTACTTATACAGGTTGTTGAGCACGACCTGCGGAATGACGCCCTTCTTGAGCTCGATGACCAGACGGATGCCCTTCTGGTTGGACTCATCGCGCATATCCGAGATGCCCTCGATGCGTTTGTCGTTGACGAGCTGGGCAATCTTCTCCTGCAGGGTGCCCTTGTTGACCATGTAGGGAATCTCGGTGAAGACCAGGCGACTGCGACCGGTCTTGGTGGACTCAACGTGTGCCTTGGCGCGCACGGTAATGGAGCCGCGGCCGGTCTCGTAGCTCTGCTTAATGCCGGCGCTGCCCATGATGATGGCGCCGGTGGGGAAGTCCGGACCGGGCATGATCTGCATGAGCTCGTCGACGGTGGCGTCGGGGTTGTCGATCAGGTAGCAGGTGGCCTCGATCGCCTCGGTGAGGTTATGCGGAGCGATGTTGGTGGCCATGCCGACGGCGATGCCCTGGCTGCCGTTGACCAGCAGGTTGGGGAAGCGCGCAGGCAGCGCCACGGGCTCGGCGAGTGATTCGTCGTAGTTGGGCTGCCAGTCGACGGTATCCTTCTGCAAGTCACGCAGCAGTTCCATGGCGGGCTTTGCCAGGCGGCTCTCGGTGTAACGCATGGCGGCGGCGCCGTCGCCGTCGATGTTACCGAAGTTGCCGTGACCGTCGATGAGCGGCGTGCGCATGGAGAACCACTGCGCCAGGCGGACCATGGCCTCGTAGACCGCAGAGTCACCGTGCGGGTGGTACTTACCGATAACTTCGCCGACCGTCCAGGCCGACTTTTTGTGTGGGCGGTTGGGGTAGATGCCGCTCTCGTTCATCGCGTACAGAATGCGGCGGTGCACCGGCTTTAAGCCATCGCGCACGTCCGGTAGGGCACGCGCCGTGATAACCGACATTGAATACTCGATGAACGATTGCTTCATCTCGCGACCGAACTCCGAAATCTGGAGCTGGCCGCCGTTGATATCCTCGCCGGCCGAGGCGCCGCGATCGACTTCGCCAAAGCTCTCCTCGAGCTCGGCGTCGTCTTCTTCCTCATCATCATCGGCATCGGGGTTATAGGCGTCCGGATCGCCGTCCTCGCCCTGCTCAGCACGGGCAAGCAGGCGCTTCAGATCATCGGGCATACCGGCATCGCCGGCCTCGTCCATACCCTCGTTATTGTTGATATCGTCTGCCACGTTACCTCCTCTTAAGCGTCAAGGAAACGCGCGTCATGTGCATGCTTCTCGATGTACTCGCGGCGATAGCCGACCTCGGAACCCATGAGCTCGCGCACGGCGCGGTCCGCCACCACGGCGTCCTCGATCGACACGCGCTGCAGGATGCGGGTCTTGGGGTCCATCGTCGTCGAGGCAAGCTGCTTGGGGTCCATCTCGCCCAGGCCCTTGTAGCGCTGGACGGTATAGCCCTTGCGCTTTTTGGTGATCTTGCCGTCCTTGGCCTTGCCGTCCTCGTCGTTATCGTCAGGGTTCAGGCCCAGGCTCTGGATGGTGTCACGCAGGATCTCGTCTTCGGGCTGGCGGCCGTTGGGATACACGTAGTGGATCTTGTTGCGCACCTTAATGCCAAAGATGGGCGGGCAGGCAACATAGACGTAGCCGGCATCGATCAGCGGACGCATGTACTTGTAGAAGAACGTCAGCAGCAGGATGCGGATATGCGCACCGTCGACGTCTGCATCGGTCATGATGATGATCTTGTGGTAGCGCGCCTTGGTGATATCGAAATCGCCGCCGTCGCCGGCACTCGTCGTGACGCCGCAGCCGATCGCGGTAATCAGCGACTGGATGGTGTCACTCGAGAACGCGCGATGGTCACCAACGCGCTCGACGTTCAAAATCTTGCCGCGCAGGGGCAGAATCGCCTGGATGTCTCGGCGACGGCCGTCCTTGGCCGAACCGCCTGCCGAGTCGCCCTCTACGATGAAGAGCTCGGTCAGCTCGGCATCGCGCACCGAGCAGTCAGCGAGCTTACCGGGCAGGGACGCCGTCTCGAGCAGGCTCTTGCGACGGGTCGCTTCGCGCGCCTTGCGGGCGGCGTTGCGCGCCTTGCAGGCCTGTTGCGCCTTCTTGACGATCTCGCGGGCGGGCTTGGGATGCTCCTCCAAGTAATCGGCGAGGCCGTCGGTCACGATCTTGAGCGTCAGCGCGCGCATATAGGAGCTGCCGAGCTTGGCCTTGGTCTGGCCCTCAAACTGCGGATCGGGCAGCTTGACCGAGATAACGGCCGAAAGGCCCTCGCGCACATCGTCGCCGGTCAGGTTGGCGTCTTTTTCCTTGAGCAGGTTCTGCTTGCGCGCGTAATCGTTGATCACGCGGGTGAGCGCGGTACGGAAGCCCTCAAGGTGCATGCCGCCCTCGGGGGTGTAGATGTCGTTGGCAAACGACATGACATTCTCGCCGTAGCCGCTATTCCACTGTAGGGAAACCTCGACCTCGCCCATCTTGGTCACAGGCGCGTCCGGGTCCGATTTGCCCTCGATGTAGATGGGCTCCTTAAAGGCCTCGGGGACGTCCTTGCCCTCGTTGAGGAACTTGACGAAGTCGATGATGCCGCCCTCGTAGCAAAACTCCTCCACATGGGGAGTCGCCTCGCGTTCGTCGGTCAGCACGATCTTGAGGTTCTTATTGAGGAACGCCGTCTCCTGCAGACGGTTGTGCAGCGTATCGAAATCGTAGATGCAGGTCTCGAAGATCTCGTCGTCGGGCCAGAAGGTGACGGTGGTGCCCGTCGAATCCGAGGTGCCCACGACCTCCATCTTCTTAACGGTCTTGCCGCGCGAGAACTCCATCTCGTAGGTATTGCCGTCGCGACGAACCTGAACGACCACGCGCTTGGACAGTGCGTTGACGACGGAGATACCAACGCCGTGCAGGCCGCCCGAAACCTTATAGGCCGAGTTATCGAACTTACCGCCGGCGTGCAAGATCGTCATGACGACCTCGAGCGTCGGGATCTTTTTAACAGGGTGCTCGTCGACGGGGATACCGCGACCGTTGTCGACGACCGTGATGGAGTTGTCGGCGTGGACCGTCACCTGGATCTCGGTGCAGAAACCGGCCATGGCCTCGTCGACGGAGTTGTCAACGATCTCCCACACCAGGTGATGCAGACCGCTGGCGCTCGTCGAGCCGATATACATGCCCGGGCGCTTACGAACGGCCTCGAGACCTTCGAGAATCTTAATCTCGCCGCCATCGTAATCGTTTTCGTTTGCCACACGTCCTCCTTCAGTCAAGAAAATGTGTACAGCCTTACTAGTTTATCGTAAAAAAATACCCTCGGGAACGAGGGTATTTGGCTCTACAAGGCCACCAGATGCGATTTAAGGCTCTTTTTTGCTTTGCACGCCCTTGGCCCACTCGGCACTGGCTCTCATGGCGTTCTCGAGGGCCTCGCGCAGTTTTTGGTCTTCAATGGGCGCCACTTGGCACTCAATCTCGGTGCGCTCGGCATCGCTGAGGTCGGCGTGCGGGGCCGGCGGGCGCTCTGTCGTCGCCGGGCGCAGGCGCTCCTTGGCGGCGGGCGGCGTGTGACCGGGTGCGGTGGTTTTGAACACCAGGCCATCCACATGCGCACCGGCGCGCTCCATGCGCGCGCGGATGATCTCGCGCAACAACGTCATTTCCTGCGTCCACGAGGGCGAGTCGAGATATACCAGCAGCTCATTGGACTCGGGCAGGTAGCGCAGGCCCGTCACATGCCGCCCCTCGCGCGTGCCCGAGCACACCGCGTTCCACGCGCGATAGACCGCGCGCGACTCCTCGGCGGCCTCCATCTGCGCACGGCGCTCAGGGGTCGCAGCCGCCAGGATGCGCTGGCGCTCTGCGTTCAAAAAGCCACTGAAGGCGACCGTTTCGCTCTCGCGCTCGTAATTAGCACGTCTCACCCATGCTCACCACCTTGGCTCGATCAAGCAGGTCATCGGTAAAGTACCCCAGGTTGGTCGTGGTTATGACCGTCTGGATATCATCGCCGATCAGCCGCAGGAAAGCACCGCGGCGTTCGCCGTCGAGTTCGCTCATCACGTCGTCCAAAAGCAGCAGTGGGGCGGTGCCCAGGACATCGCGAGCCACGGCCACCTCCGCCACCTTCCAGGCCAGAACCAACGTTCGCTGCTGACCTTGGCTGGCAAATGAACGGGCGGAGCGACCCGCCACAGCAAACTCAATCTCGTCGCGATGCGGTCCCACCAACGTCACGCCGCGGCGAATTTCCTCGTCGGCGTGCTCATCAAGGGCAGCCAGCATGCGCTCGTACGCCCAGCCCTTCAGCTCTTCGCGATCATCGACCTGGGGCAAATCCCCCAGCGTGGACGCATAGGACACGTTGGCGGCTTCACCGGACGCCACTTGCCCGTAGGCAGTACGCACATGGCCCGCCAGCCGGTCGAGCAGGGCCAACCGGTGCACGAGCAGAGCCGCGCCCGCGCGGGCAATCGAATCGTTCCACGCGCCGAGCATCTCGCGGCAGCACCAGGCCTCCTTGAGCAAGGCGTTACGCTGGGTCACGCAGCGACCATAGGTGCTCGCAAGATCGGCATAGCGTGCGCTCAGTTGCATGCCAAAGTCGTCGAGGGCGGCGCGGCGCACACTGGCGCCTCGCTTAACCATGTCCAGATGGTCGGGGCAAAACAGCACGCTCGGCAGAACCCCGCGCACACCGGCGGCAGAGCATCTCTTGCCGTTGCGGCTAAACGAGCGTTTACCGTCCTCCGCGCTCAATCCCATATCAAGTACGCGGCCGTCGCCCTCGAGCCTCAGCTCGATCTTGCACGAGCCCACGCCATCATGGACGAGCTCGGCTGCGGTCGGATGCCTAAACGAGGCGCCGCTCGTCAGCAGCTGCAGCGCCTCTATGAGATTGGTCTTTCCCGCCGCGTTGGGTCCCGCAAGTATCGTCACGCCCTCGTCCAGGGCAAGACGATAGCTCTCGAAACTGCGGTAGTGCGCGACGGAAAGATCGCGGGCGAACATGGTCATAGGGCGGCTGCTAGATGCGGACCGGCATGACCAGGTACAGGTAGTTGATCTTGTCGTAGGACTTGAAGATGCCCGCCTGCGAGTAGCTCTTGAGCTCCAGCGTGATCTCCTTCTCCTTGGACAGGGCATTGAGGCAGCCGAAGATGTAGTGGTAGTTGAAGGCGATGGTACCCGACTCGCCCTCGGCCTCGACATCGATCGTCTCCTGCGCAAGGTCCTGGTCATTGGAGATGGAGGACAGGCCCATCTGCCCGTTCTCGACATCGATCTCGAACTTGACGGCGGGGTTGGCGCTCGCGATAACGGCCACGCGCTTGAGGGCGGCGTTAAAGGCGGCGACGTCGATCTTGACGCTCGTCACGCACGAATCGGGGATGAGCTGCTTGTAGTTGGGGTACACGCCCTCGATGCGGCGCGACACGTAGGTGGTGTTGCCGGCCTCGAAGACGACCTGGGTGTCGGTAGCCCCGATCATGATGGTCGCTTGGCTGTCCATGATGTTCAGTGCGTCGTTAAAGGCGTCAGCCGGAACGTTGAGCTCAAAGGAGCCTTCGAGGGTCGAGGTCTCGACCTGCGTATCGCACACGGCCAAACGGAAGGAATCGGTCGCCACCAGGCGCACGGTGTTGTTCTCGACCTTCATGTGCACGCCACCCAGGATGGGGCGGGCCTTGTCGGTCGAGGTGACGCGCCACACGCGGCCGACCATCTCGGACAAGATATCGGTCGGCAGTTCCACGGCGCTCTCGATGGCATAGGCCGGAAACTCGGGGAAGTCATTAGCATCAAGCGTGTTCAGGCGGAAAGAGCTCTTCTCGCAACCAATCAGCACCTGGCGCTCGGACAGCTCAAAGGTGACCGGGGCATCGGGGAGGGTCTTGGTGATATTGGAGAGCATCTTACAGGGGATAACCATCTCGCCCTCTTCTTCGACATGCGCCGCGATGCGATGACGGATCGAGATGGTGTAGTTAGAGGTCTGGAATTCCAAGATGCCGTCTTGGGCCTTGACGAGCACGCCCGACAGGATGGGAAGGGTGGATGCCGAAGCGACACCCTTCATAACGACGCCGATGGCTTGTGTAAGCGAGCTCTGGCTGACGGTGAACTTCATCTTTTAATACCTTTCTATAGATATAAATATCTTAATAATAGTAATAGCACTGACGAAACTGTTGATTACTCCCAAAGACGCAGGTCAGACCCAAAAAGAGAATCGACAGCAACCTGTGTGCAACAGGGGTGGTTTTCCACGTTCAAAACCTGCGCAAAACTTTTCATCACCGCGGGTTGGGTTTTAGACACCTTATGCCCGTGGTTTCGACAAGTTTTCAACAGGTGTCTCTATTTCCCTACGAGCGCAGTGTAATTTTATCGCGCAGCGACTTAAGGTCTTCGGTGACGGTGCGATCTTCCTGGATCATCTTCTGGACCTTTTTGTAGCTCGTGCTGACGGTCGAGTGGTTGCGGTTGCCAAATTCGGCGCCCACCGCCGTGGTCGTCATCTCGCACATCTCGATGGCCAGGTAGATAGCGATATGGCGTGCTTTGGCGATATTGGCGTTGCGACGCGGGCCGATGAGCTCCTCGTGCGTTACGCCGTACTGCTCTTCGATGACGGACTGAACCGTCTGGACGTTGATCTTTTTGGCCGATGTGTCGAAGTACTGGCTGGCGATGGCGTCGATATCGTCAAAGGTGAGCTCTCCGCCCTCGCGCTCGCGGTCGCCCGCCTCGCCGGCGCAGCGCTCGCAAAAGCTCTCGAGTTCGCGGATGTTGGTGCCCGAGACCTCGGCCATGTGTTTAAAGTGTTCGTCGGTCAGGTGCCCGCCGTCGCCCCCATAGGCCGCCAGCAGTGAGTCGTCGCCCGCCTCGGGAGCGGCGACGATGGTGTTCTCGTAATAGCGCTGCAAGATCTTGTATTTCATCTCGTAGCTGGGCTCTGCGACCAGGCAGAGCATTCCGGCGTTGAAGCGGCTGGTCAGACGCTCGTCCATGCTCAGGTCCTTGGGGGCGCGGTCTGCCGCGATGACGACCTTCTTGTTGTTGCGGATGAACTCGTCCATGAGCTGGAAAAAATAGTCCACGCTCGCGCGCTTGCCGATGATGTTTTGGATGTCATCGATGATGAGCACGTCCACACCGTGGTACGCCTGCATGATGGGGGCGTTGCTCTTCTTTTGGCGGTCGAACTCGGTCATCAGGTCGTCCAGATATGCCTGGGAGTTGGCATACTTGACCTTGATCTCGGGCGACTTCTCGGCGAGCTCGTTTTTGATGGCAAGCAGCAGGTGCGTCTTGCCCAGGCCCGATTTGCCGTAGATGAACAGTGATGTGCATGTGCCGCGCTCGTCCGCGAGGGCGGCAAACTTGAGCGCCGAGCGATAGGCATGGCTGTTCTCGGGGCCGTAGACAAAGTTCTCAAAGGTAAATTTTGAGTTCGCGGCGAGCGGGGCTCCATCCGTATTCTGCTCGGCCGGCACGGTTGGTGCTGGCATGGGTGAAGCGGGGGTCGCAGCTTGCGTGGATTTGGTCGGCGCTCCGCCCTTCATCTGGTTCATCATGCGACGGAAATCGTCGGCCGAGAGCGTGTTCTTGATTGCAATGCCCGAATCCGCGCCCGCCGCTGCGTCGTGAGCGATGGGCATGTGCGTGACGGGTGCGTTCGTTGACGTCGCCGCCGCGGCCGGCAACGGTGCCATGGTTTCACGGGAAACATCGCTGTGCTGGTGCTCGATTGTCGGCACGTCGTCTGCGGAGGCCGGCACCGACGGGGAAGCGGCGGGAGCCGTGGCGGGCGCCGTCGCGGCAGTGGATTCCGTCGCGGCGCCTTGCGGTGCCACGATGTCGAGCGCGATCGGTGCAAAGGCGATTTCTTCCAGATAGGCCTCAATAGTCGGCTGATGCTTTTTGAGCTGCGCGATGGCAAAGCGCGAGGGGGCCTCGATCGTGAGCGTATCTTCGGTCAGGCTTATGGCGCGCGATTGCCCCAGCATGTTGATGAGGCGTGCATCTTGGCCGTCGCGCTGGCAAAAGGCGATGACATCCCCCAGGATGATGCTTGCTTCCTCGTCCACTGTCTCTCCCGTTCTTTAGCTCTGAGCTCGCACGCGAGCGGCGCCGAGTTCGGTCAGATGGTATTTCTGGCCATGCTTGATGACCAAGCCGGCCTGCGCCAAGTCATTGAGCGTGCGTGACCAAGTGGGGGCCGAGTTTCCAAACGCCCTCGCCAGATCGGTTGCACCGCACGCTTGATTTTGCGCCAGATAGCCCAGCGCGGCGTTGCCGCGATCGCTTACGAACACGTCCGGTTGTGGCTGTGCATACTGATTTGCTGCATTAGGATACATCATTTGAGCTGCTGGTTGTTGAGAACTCTGCATCGGCGGCATTTGCTGTTGAAAACTTTGAGGCCACTGTTGGTAAGGCTGCGGAGGCATCTGTTGGGCCCAGGGGTTGTACTGCTGCTGCGGCATCTGCTGGTACGGCTGCTGATATCCCTGCTGATACTGCTGCGGGAACTGCTGGCCATACCCCAGTGGCGGCATCTGCTGATATGGATATCCCTGTTGGTACGGCTGATAGCCCATTTGCTGGCCACCCGGTGCCCCCGCCGCCTGCTGCATTGCTGCTGCATCCTGATCCGCCAGCGGCATGGCCTCTGGCATGTTTGGCGGCGTCGACATCGATGCCGCTTGGGGCTCTTGTGTAGGAAGCATTCCGGGCTGTCGCATCTGCCCTACGGGGGGCTGCATCTGCTGCGTTGCCATGGGCTGCTGCGCAAAAGCTCCTGGCAGGGGATATGTGGGATGTTCCGTCTCGGGCCGCACGGCAGCACCGCGTCCGCCGGCACGCTCGATTTCCTGCACGCGTTTAGGGTTCAGGCTTACCGTAACCACGGTGCCGTTGCCCATGTTGTCCTCGATGGATACGGCACCGCCGGCGTTTTCCAAATACTCCTGCACCATGGGAAACCCTGCTCCGGTTCCACGGATATAGCGCTTCATCTTGCTGTTTGCGCTGGTAACGCCAAAGTCGAAAGCGCGTTCCTTGTCGTCGATGCCGGGTCCTTGGTCAGCAAAGCGGATGGTGTCTCCGTCGTCCAGAATCGAGATGATGGGCTCGGCAAAGTGCGCGTGGATAAAGTTTTCGACAATCTCGCGGATGACCATGAGCGAGATATGGCCACCTTGTTCTTTCATGCACTGGTAGACGGTGTTGGTCGTCTCTTCCAAATACGTGCGGACATCTTGCGGATCAATGACGATCACACGCGGTGTCGACAGCATGTCGTCATAGACGGCGATGCGCGCGGCGTACATGGCTTTTGGCGCCTGCGTGGTCGTCTGCTCGCCTTCCGCATGCTCTTCGCGTACGCCGGTGATGTGCTCGTTGTCGGGTGCCGGGTCTCCGGAATCGACCATGGTGTAAAAGTCGTCAGACATGCCGCTCGCAATCTTTCAAAAGGTTTCGAACAAATAGTAGCTCACCGGGCAATGTTTCTCATCTTTCGACAACTTTTCAAAACCTGTTGAAAACTTTGGAAAACGGGCGAAAAGTTCTCAACATTGCCAACATGACCTGTTGAAAACTCGATGAAATATCGTGAAAAGTTGCCATGCACCGCTAAATCGAACTCGGCTTATGGGGGAACCGTGTGAACTGCGCGACCTTTTACCTTTGATTTCTTGACATTTGAACATTGATTTCCCTACAATCTTCAAGCTCACGTGTCTATATCTGCGTCCGCGCTCCCGCGGACACTCGAAATGCAGCAGGAGGAACTTAAGATGAAGCGTACGTATCAGCCTAATAAGCGTAAGCGTGCCAAGACCCATGGCTTCCGTGCCCGTATGGCCACCAAGGGTGGTCGTGCCGTGCTCGCCCGTCGCCGCGCCAAGGGCCGCAAGCGTCTCACTGTCTAGCAGCGATACACACATCTCGCATGAAGACTATTAAGTCTCGGCAAGATTTCGAGCATGTGTTCAGTCAGGGGCGTCGTTTCAATCACCCTCTGATTCGAATGACCATATGTGAATCGGTTGGCGAAGGCGACTCCGGAAGGGTCGCCTTCGTTGGTGCTAAACGGCTCGGTTGTGCAGTTGTGCGCAACCGTTCTAAGCGTGTGATGCGCGAGGCCGCCCGCAGCTGTGGATTTCCCGTTGCGGGTTATGACATCATCTTGTTCGCAACTCCCAAGACGAGGGTTTCCTCGCCGCAGGAGATGGACAAGGCATTGCGTTCGCTTATGAAGCGCGCCGGCGTTGCCGGGGAGGAGCGATGAGCAATCACGTTTTGCGACGTGTTGCCATCGCTCCTATTCGCATATATCAACAGGTTATTTCGCCCTTATTGCCTGACGCCTGCATTTATTACCCAACGTGCTCGCAATACGCCATCCAGGCGATTGAGAAGCACGGTGTTTTGAGAGGCTGCTGGCTTGCCGTGAGGCGCATCGCTCGCTGCAATCCCCTGCACGTCGGCGGTTATGACCCTGTGCCCTAGCGGGCACTCGCTATCGGAGGAAAACTTACATGTGGGATTGGATCGTTAACATCCTTTTCGAGCTGCTCAAGCTCATCCAGACCTTTGCGGTCGACTGGGGCCTGTCCATCATCATCCTGGTGGTCATCATCCGTCTGCTGCTGACGCCGCTTATGCTCAAGTCGACCAAGTCGACGGCTCGCATGCAGGTGCTGCAGCCTAAGATGCTCGAGATCCAGGAGCGCTATGCCGACGATCCCCAGCGTCAGGCCGAGGAGATGCAGAAGTTCTACAGCGAGAACAAGTTCAACCCCATGGCTGGTTGTCTGCCGCTGTTGATTCAGATGCCTGTCCTGTTCGCCCTGTTTACGCTGCTGCGCAACCTGCCGGACTACTTTAACGACGGCACGTTCTCGTTCTTCAACATCCTGCCCGACCTGACCACCACGCCGAGCGCTTCCTTTGCCGATGGCTTTATGGTTGCACTGCCTGCGCTGGTTTGCCTGATCCTGTTCGCCGTCCTGACCCTGATTCCGCAGCTCTATATGTCGCGCAACCAGACCGGCCAGCAGGCTCAGAGCATGCGTATGATGGCCGTTGTCATGACGGTCATGATGCTTTGGATGGGCTGGAGCCTTCCCGTTGGTGTTCTGCTGTACTACGACGTCTCGTCTGCTTGGCAGGTTATCCAGCAGATTTTTGTGACGCAGAAGGTCATCGACAAGGCGAAGGCCGATGAGGAGGAGCGTCTTAAGAACGCTCCGCTGCAGGTTGAGGTCATTCGTCGAGAGAAGAAGCCGCGCCCGCACAAGAAGAAGTAACGGGATATCAATCTTATTTAGGTACCTAACTTTTGGAGTACGTTATGTCTGAAGAGATCATCGAGGATATGCTTGAGGAGGTTGCCCCGCAGGTCGCGGGCGATTATCCCGAGATTGCACAGCGCTACAAGGCTGGTGAAGAGCTGACCGATGAGGAGCTCGACACCATTGCCGATGTTGCGATTTCCATCCTGCGTTCCATCCTTTCGCACTTCGATGCCGCCAACTCTCCTATCGATGAGTATGAGGGCGACGAGGGTGAGCTGATTTTGGATGTAACGGCTCCCGACCTTGCTGTTCTCATTGGACGTCATGGTCGCACCCTTGATGCCCTTCAGGTTATGTTCTCTTTGCTGGTGAGCCGCAAACTTGGCTTTAGGTATCCGGTTGTAGTGGACGTAGAGGGATACAAGAGTCGCCGTCAGGACAAGGTTGCTTCCATGGCTCAGTCTGCTGCCGAGCGTGCCATCCGCACTCATAAGAGTGTTTCGCTTCCGCCCATGAATGCCTACGAGCGTCGACTGGTTCACATTGCACTTCGTGGCAATGATGCCGTCGATACTCATTCTGAGGGTTCTGACCCTGATCGCCATGTGGTGATTGTTGCTCGATAATCTTCTCGAGCTTATGCTAAGGGGACGTGGTTTCCACGTCCCCTTTTTTTGTCAAAAGTTCTCGATACACTGATTTTTGTCAGAAAGGAGCTTTCGTTGTTAGTACTTACTGATCAGCAGGCTGACGAGATGTTGAGTCGTCTAACTTCCTATTGCAAAGAGTATTCCTTGAGCGTAACTGATGTTGAGCTGAGAAAATGTATTCAGCATTTGGATTTGGTTCTAGAAACAAATAAGACAACCAATCTCACCCGTATTCTTAACGTAGAAGATGCTGCAGTACTTCATATCCTCGACTCACTTGTTTTGCTCCCCTATATCAACAAGGCTCCTGAGGGAGCTTTGCTCGATATGGGAACAGGTGCGGGCTTCCCTGGTATTCCATTAACTATAACCACGCATCGTAAAGCTACTTATATTGACTCTGTTGGCAAGAAGGTTGATGCGGTTAATTCCTTTGTCCATGCTCTTGGATTGAAACATGCTCATGCGGTTCATGATCGTCTTGAAGAATTTGCTCGAAGCCATAAGAAGCAGTTCTCTGTTGTAACCGCCCGCGCACTGGCCCCTCTACCGATTCTTGTTGAGTATGCGGCTCCGTATCTGAAGGATGGAGGGCTATTTGTTATAACCAAGGGCAATCCTTCGGATGAGGAGCTTGCTTCCGGCATGTCAGCAGCTAAGATTTGCGGCTTCACTTTGCTTCTGAATGACGCAATTGATTTGTCTGAAGGCTTGGGTCACAGGGAGTTCATTGTTCTTAAGAAGAGTCATCCAGCATCTGTCTCATTGCCTCGTGCAAATGGCGTGGCAAAGAAGAATCCGCTTGCCTAGATGTTTCACGTGAAACATAATGGATACTAACAACTTGCAGTGTTTCACGTGAAACATGGCGGTTGATATCGATTCGGAATGTTTCACGTGAAACATCCTCCGTTTGACAGCTTTAATACATACCAGGAGGGACCGTGGGATTTCGCGACGTTAAGCGTTCTAAGAGCGCAAAAGACACGCGTATCATTGCAATCATCAATCAAAAAGGCGGCGTCGGTAAGTCAACGACGGCTGTAAACCTTGCAGCAGCACTGGGTGAGCAGGGTCGTAAGACACTGATTGTCGATTTTGATCCGCAGGGAAACAGCACCAGTGGATTCGGAATAGAAAAAGAAGACCTTGATCACTGCATCTATGATGCATTGTTGAATGATGTGCCAGCAGAATCGCTTGTTCTTGATACTAATTGTAAAAAGGTATTCGTTATTCCGGCTACAATTCAACTTGCAGGCGCGGAAATTGAGCTCGTAAGCGCAATTGCTCGTGAAACCCGCCTCAAAGATTTGCTTGAGCCGATTCAGGACGAGTTTGACTTTATTTTCATTGACTGTCCTCCTTCGCTCGGCCTGCTTACTATCAACGCTTTGACCGCAGCAGACAGCGTTTTGATTCCGATCCAGTGCGAATATTACGCACTCGAGGGCGTTACGAAGCTGCTTGAGTCAATGAAGATGGTCAAATCACGGCTGAACAAGGGCTTAGACACCTATGGTGTGCTTATGACCATGTATGACTCGCGTACTTCACTATCAAATCAGGTTGTTGAGGAGGTTCAATCGTACTTTGGTGATAAGGCGTTTAAGACGCTAATCCCCCGTACGGTTAAAATCTCCGAAGCTCCGTCTTTTGGAGAACCGGTAATTACCTATGCACCTCAAAATAAGGGTGCAAAAGCATATATGAACCTTGCAAAAGAGGTGATCAAGCGTGCCTAGTGTAAAGAAACGTGGCGGATTGGGACGTGGACTCAATGCTTTGGTCTCAGAGGCCGAGTATGAGACCGGCGGTTCGGCTGCATCGGCTTCAAATGCCGCATCTGAAACAAAACTACCTATTGAGGATATCGTTCCCAACTCTAATCAGCCACGAATTCATTTTAACGAAACTGAACTTCGCGAGTTAAGCGAGTCAATCCAAGAGCACGGCGTTTTGCAGCCGCTTTTGGTTCGCAAGCATGGAAACGGCTATGAGATCATTGCTGGTGAGCGACGTTACCAAGCTTCAAAGCTTGCTGGCCTTGAAGAATTGCCAGTCATCATTAAAGAGGTAAATGATGAAGAGATGCTGGCTCTTGCTCTTATCGAAAACCTTCAGCGTTCTGATCTGAATCCCGTCGAAGAGGCTAAGGGCTATCGCCAACTCATTGATGCCAGCGGGATGACCCAGGAGGCATTGTCGAAGGCAGTAAGCAAGTCACGCTCTGCAATTACAAACTCGCTGCGTCTTCTCGATCTCCCCGAAGTAGTTCAGCAGATGATTTTTGAGGGCAAACTTACTGCTGGTCATGCACGTGCGATTCTTGCAGTTCCCTATGAGGACGCGCGTATTCGACTTGCAGAGAAAGTTGTTACAGAGGGCCTTTCCGTAAGAGCGACAGAAAATCTTGCTCCGTTGTTTTCTGCCGGAGAGAGACCTAAGACGCCAAGGCCTGCAACGCCTCAGTCCTTTAAAAAGGCTGCCCGTGTGCTTCGTCAGGTATTTAATACCAACGTGCGTGTGAAGAGCTCGCGTGGAAAGAATAAGATTGAGATTGAGTTTAAAGACGAGGAAGAGCTCTCTCGTATTCTTGGCGAAATGATTCAGTTTGATCAAGGAGGCCAAGATGAGGAATAAGATTTTAACAGCGATTGCATTGGTGACGACTGTCGCGGCTGGTGCCTTTGCTGGCTATAAGATCGCGACAGACGATGAACTTCGAGGTCGTTTGCTTCGTGGCGCGCAAGATATCGTCGATACTTCCAAAAAGAAAATGGATGTTATGACGGAAGATGTTGCCATGCGTACAGCTCAGGTAACGAAGAATCCCAAGATTAATCAGGGTTGGGTCAGCAACCAATGGGAAAATGTAGGCTATTAGGTACCTAACAATTACTCAGCATATTTTGAGGGGGTCCTTGTCTGATTCATGAGACAAGGACCCCTTATTTTGGCCGTAAAAAATGGGACAGGTAGCAGCTGATTCAAAATTAAGGTCAATAAATGAAACGACCCCGGTTGCATATTCTGTAACCGGGGTCGTTCGATGTTTCACATGAAACGTTTTGGGATGCGACTCCCCTATGCGTTTTTCTGAACTTTGAAGCGCTGCTTCAGCTGTCCGCAAGCGGCGTCAATATCGTTACCACGGGAGTTACGAATCGTGGTCTCGATGCCACGGGACTCAAGACGACGCTGAAGATCCTCAACCTTATGAATCGGCGACGGCTTGAGCGGGCTACCCTCGATGTCGTTAAGCTGAATGAGGTTAACGTGGCACAGCGTTCCCTCGCAGAAGTCGCAGAGCGCCTGCATTTCGGGATTCGTATCGTTGATGCCTTCGATCATGGCATACTCATAGGTCGGGCGGCGGCCGGTCTTCTCGGTGTAGAGCTGAAGCGCTTCGTGAAGGCGAAGCAGCGTGTACTTCTTAACACCGGGCATGAGCTTATTGCGCGTCGACTGGATGGCGGAATGCAGGGAAACGGCAAGCGTGAACTGCTCGGGGATGTCGGCAAATTTGCGAATACCGGGAATAACGCCGCTGGTAGAGACGGTGAGGTGACGAGCACCGATACCGATGCCATCGGGGTCGTTGAGGATTCGCAACGCCTTGAGAACCTCGTCGTAGTTGGCAAACGGCTCGCCCTGGCCCATGAAGACAACGCTCGTGACGCGCTCGCCAAAGTCGTTGGATACATGAAGTACCTGGTCGACGATCTCTTGAGCGGTCAGAGAGCGCTTGAGGCCGTTGAGACCGGTAGCGCAAAAGGCGCAGCCCATGCC